>CAJXRW010000010.1 GCA_913060525.1 uncultured Gammaproteobacteria bacterium | reverse complement strand
CTACACAGAGTAGATCGTCGGCAGCGTCAGATGTGTATAAGAGACAGCATTATTATTGCGCCAGTTTTGATTAATTCAGATGGGACATCAACCAACTATGGGAAGATGTATGGTGTATTTGAAGCTTGTCAGTCGATTAGCGAACTAGTAACGTACATACCGACCACCCTGTTTACTACTGCTGTGAAAGATATTCCATATTTAACGTGTAGACTATGGAAGAATACAGACGAATTCTATGATGAGCAATCGGTAGGCAATAGTTTTTCTTGGAACGGTGTGAATCAGACAGGCAGCCCCTATCAATATAACGTTAGTGAGGAATCAATGAATGCTGTGGGAGGGAATTGGGAAAAACAGACACCAGTAATAACAAAAATAAGGCCTTCAGGTAGTAGCTGGAAAAAACCAGGGGAGTATGGTTTAGACTCGTGCGGAGATAATTGTACGGCTGACCCAAATTACACACCATATAATGGAAATTACACATATAATACTGGTGAAGTTACTACTAATGCGCCGCCTATTCCGCAAGATTATGGGAACATGTATATTACAGGAATATCTAATAATAAAAGTTCTGTTACAGCTAGCCCATACTTTACAGGTGATAGTGGTAGTCTAAGCATAGATTTGAGTAAGCCTGGCGCTTTAAATAACATACATCACGGATATTGGTTTTATTTTGGCAATATGCAGGTAAATGCACCTATAACATCTACTGCATCTGTGCACATGATGTCTGTTTCATTGGAAATTGATGGATTTTATTACCCATTAGTATTTCAATTCTGGAATGTAACAGGTACGAATGGTAATGGCTTTAAAGTAGTACAAAACACAATATTAAAAGATGTTGGCTTTATTATTGAGGGTGCTGCTATTGGAGCCATAACTTATAACTCAGAAATTTCTGGAACATCATTAGCATATTATCCTTTAGGTGGTTCCCGTACCCGTAATGATTATATCTATGGTGAAAACCCTCAACTTCCATTTGTTGAACAGCCAATTATTAATAACATGGGGTTCTGGCTAAATGGTGATGCTGGCGGGACGAGTGTAGGTGATGGGGATGAGACTTTTAATGTAAAATATTGGAAAAGTGGTACAATGTTTTTGCAGTATGGGTCTTCAGTTGAAGTTTTAGAAAATATATATAAGCAACCAGGATCCGGTGTTACCTATATTTCAAACTAACCTATTGTATGGGTGCCTTTAACAAAACTTTATGGATAGTCGGAAAATCTTTACGTATAAAATAATGAACTAAAATTAAAAACTCATATTATTTTGCTAAAATCTTAAAACAGACATTTTCTTACCTCACCCATGCCCTATCAAAAAGAACTCTCAAAGTTACCTTTATCAAAATCCTGGTTTGTCGTTATCATTACATCCCTATTTTTCTTTTATGAATTTGGACTTGGTACGGTATTCAACTCACTTTCAAAACCGATTATGGAAAGTTACCAGCTTTCTGTGGTTTCATTAGGTTTTCTATCAAGCTTATACTTTTATACCGATATTTTATTCCTAGTGCCTGCCGCTATTTTACTCGATAAATACTCACCTAAAACATGTATTGTCTCGGCTTTGTGTATTTGTAGCGCAGGGATTATCGCGGTTTCCATTGCCCATGATTTTTATACGTTAGCCATTTCTCGATTATTAATGGGTTTTGGTGGGAGTTTCAGTTTAGTCGGTTGCATACGTATTGCGACCAACTGGTTTCCTGCCAAAAAAATGGGCTTTGTCATTGGCATTATCATTGCCATCGGTATGCTTGGTGGCTGGTTTGCACAGCATCCGCTGGCGGTTATGGTTGATGATTTAGGCTGGCGTGAAGCATTACTGGTGGTTGGTATTATCGGTTTTGTGATTATGGCGCTCATTGTTGTTTTCGTTAGGAGCGCACCAAAGGGTTTGCGTGCTTTAAGAACCACACAGAAAAAAGAACTTCGAGAAATGCCGATTAAATGTATTCTCAAAATGGCGTTATCAAACCCACAAACTTGGTATTGTGCGCTATATACAGGCTTAATCAATGTCGCAACCTTCATGCTGGGAGGATTGTGGGCAAACGAGTATCTAACGCATGCAAAGCCAGGTTTCACCTCATTAAACGCAGCGAGTATTACTGGTTTTTTATTTCTAGGTATGATCGTAGGGTTCCCATTCTGGGGCATGGTAACAGAGAAAATGCAGAAACGGAAAAGCCCTATGGTATGGGGTGCCATTTTAGCAATCGTCACCATATTTTTAATTATGTTCTCACCAGGCAATACCACTTGGTTTACTTTTTTATTTTTTGCCTTAGGCTTTACCACCAGCGCCCAAACGATTGCCTATCCCGTTGTGGGTGAAATCAATTCTATGCGTGTGACTTCCACGGCAACCAGCATTGTTTCTATTAATTCTCTATTATGGGGTGGTGTAATTGCTGAACCGTTATTTGCCTACTTAATGATATTAGGCGCAAACATATTTAATGTTTCATTAGACAGTAGTGTCGTCTACGAATTTGCGATGTGGATTGTCCCTGTTGCCTTTGTTTTAAGTCTAATATTTTCTTTATTGATAAAAGAAACAAATTGTAAACGATTAGTTGATTAGTATAATGAAAAGCGATTATAAATGGATGGAGCAAGCCCTACTTCAAGCACAACTGGCTGAAATTAAAGACGAAGTTCCCATTGGCGCCGTCATTGTTAAAGATGACGAGCTAATTGGTTTTGGTCATAATAAAGTTATCTCTACTTCTGACCCCAGTGCGCATGCGGAAATTTCAGCCATACGCCAAGCTGCAAAAAATGCTAATAATTATAGATTACCTGGCGCAACGCTTTATACCACCATTGAACCCTGTATGATGTGTGCAGGCGCAATTATTCACGCTCGAATTCAAAGAGTCGTATTTGGTGCGACTGAACCAAAAGCAGGGACAGCGTGTTCCAACCTTTCTGCTTTTGACCTCCCCTTTCTAAATCATAAAGTTGAAATAGTTAGTGGTATTTTAGAAAGACAGTGTCGAGAAATTATTCAGGATTTTTTTCAGAAGAAAAGAGCAAAACAAGCCTGAAACAACTTTTGAAAAAGTTAACCAAATACGTGTAAATTAGACCGCTGAATAAATTGCTATTATTCAACCTTCAACGCTTCCCCTTTTAGGGCTACACCAGCCATAAGCGCACCACTTGCACATACATAATCTGTTTTTGATGGCGTTTCTACATTATGCCAATTGGAAACGATATTACCCACTGCATTACCGCCAAGCTCTTGAGCTTGTTTTTTCAGGTCTAACAAGGCACTATAAAATACCCAGTTGCAAGGATTTTGAGCATTTTTGAAAGCTGCGTTGGTTCGATTACTGGTAGTGATTGTACCAATGTTTGTCGCACCTGAAGGGACTTCATCGAAATAGAATTTAAAATCACCCAACTGACTTGAAACTGATTTTGGCATATCTTTTTGAGCATCTTGGATATTGAACTTAACAACACCTTTATTCGCACCACATCCAACAAGCAATGTAAAACTACCCGCTATAATTATTTTTGATAGAGTTTTTAATTTCATCTATATTCCCCTTAATTGAAACCTAAATTAAATATAGATGAAATACCCTATTTTTACATCCCAGTACTGAATAATCTTAATAGGAATAATATAATTAACTTTCATTACCCTGCTTATTCCGTGTTTTATTTTTTTATGGATATTTCAACATTAAGTCTTTTTATCCCCACTTTTCTCATTGTTGCTGTGACACCAGGCATAAATATGACGTTAGCCATGGTATTGGGTATGACGATTGGTGTACGCAAAACCATGTGGATGATGTATGGAGAAATTATCGGGGTTGCGATTATCGCCATTTTAGCAATTGTTGGCGTGGCTAAACTAATGATTGCCTATCCTTTAATATTTGACTGCTTTAAATTGCTAGGTGCAGCTTACCTAGCCTATATTGGACTTCAGTTATGGCGGTCAAAGGGTAAGATTTCGTTTACCGAAAATATCGAAGTTCCAACTTCAACCAATTACCAACTTTTTTCACAAGGTTTAATTACGGCTCTTGTTAATCCAAAAGGATGGGCATTTATGGTGTCTTTACTCCCTCCTTTTATCAATCCAGATAAATCCATCTTGCTTCAACTTACGGTATTAACCTTTATTATCATGTGCTGTGAATTTACTTGCATGCTAATGTATGCTTCTGGTGGAAAAAGTTTAAAACATTTTTTAAAACACACCAAAAATGTAAAGACCATGAACCGAATAAGCGGTTCTATTATGCTATTAATTGCTTTATGGCTTGCGTTAGGAAAATAGTTTGTTGCTCCCGAAAAACTGTTACAATCTAACGATTTGTTTATTTAACTGATATCCCTTTTACATTAATTTTGTTCAAAGCAATAATTTTTGTTTTAAAGATAAACTTATACCCAAAAAATAAAATGAAAAATAAAATTACACCACAATACTGAGCCAAAAAACCTGACCAAGTTGCTTCCCCATTAAATAATAAAAATACCTGTTGTCCAACAATAATAATGGCAATAACTAGCATTGCGCAAAGTGGCGCAAATGGAAACCAAGGCGCTCTATAGTGAAGCTTTGACATATCATTACCCAACTTGATATAGGCTCGTCGAAAACGGTAGTGACTTAAACAAATGCCAAACCAGGCAATATATCCAGCCAGACTAATAATATTCAATAGCCATTCAAATATTGCACCACTACCTAATTTTGAAACTAAAACCAAAATCCCACAAATAACAGCCGTAATCATTATGCTAATAATCGGTACGCCATTAGGTCGAACTCTTTGCGCAATGGCAGGTGCCTCTTTTGCTTTCGCCATATGCCATAATACACGAGAAGCAGTAAATAAACTGGCATTAGCTGCAGAAATAATTGCGGTAATAACCACTAAGTTCATTAATGATGCCGCATATTCAATGCCTGCATTTTTAAAAATAATGGTAAAAGGACTCATTGACACATTTGAATTGGGATTAACCAGATATTGACTAGTGTAGGGTATTAAAAACCCAATAATCATAATAGCTAAAACATAAAACAACATAATCCGCCAAAAAATACTTTTAATTGCTTTTGGAATGGTTAAGTGCGGATC
The DNA here is from genome assembly GCA_913060525.1 of uncultured Gammaproteobacteria bacterium. Classification (GTDB taxonomy): domain Bacteria; phylum Pseudomonadota; class Gammaproteobacteria; order Francisellales; family Francisellaceae; genus CAJXRW01. Next base: position 12,981 of record CAJXRW010000010.1, on the reverse strand, counting down.
TTTCGCCTCGCCAGCAGCAACACCAATTAGCTCTGTTCCTTGGAATGAATATCCAGCAACCAAAAATACACTAAAAAACCCTAACCAACCTGCATGAAATGGTGCGTCACCAATCGTAATATTTTTAAATCCAACCTCACCTTGATGACCGACTAAGCCAAATATCATTAAAATACCAACAATAATAAATATGACTACGGTTGAAACTTTTATAAATGAAAGCCAATATTCAGCTTCGCCATACAGCTTGACCGCAAAAATATTGATTACAAATATCAATATAAAAAATGAGATTGTCCATAACCAGACATCGACATCAGGAAACCAATATTGCATAACCAAACCAGCAGCTATTACTTCAGAAGCAACAACCAAAACCCAGTTTAACCAGTAATTCCAGCTCATGGCAAAGCCAAACGCTTTATCAACATAACTTGCTGAATACTCACAAAAAGAGCCTGTTGTCGGGGAATGAGCCGCCATTTCACCTAAACTAGTCATCAAAAAATAGACGATAATACCAACCAACAAATAACCTAGAATTGCGCTACCAGGCCCACCATCGTGGATTGCTGCACCACTTGCGAGTAATAACCCAGTACCAATTGTACCGCCTAAAGCCATCATGGTTAAATGGCGACTTTTTAAACTTCTTTTTAGTGTTCTTCCATCTGGCATTTGGGCGCCTCTATTAATTCTGGACACGATAGATTAATAATTTAAATTTATCACAACAAGGCGCAAATTGCAGGTAATAGCCATTCTATTGCCAAAATTTGCAACGCAGTTGTGGTGAATTTGAAAATTAAGATATGTGGTCACGAATTATTAGAGGCGCCCATTGATCAATCTCATCTATTTTCTGGCATAAAGCCTGAGAAAATTTATGCAACTTACGTGCAAACTTTAATCTTAGCAAGGAATACATACGATATCATACGTATTTATACCACCATACTAGCAAACCTTTATTCCTCTGCTAGGCTTTATAATGATACAGTTAAAATGGAGAATTATATGAAAAAAATAGTTTTATTCCTTACCACCGTTGCACTTGTTGCCACAATTTCAGGGTGTAGCCATTGTAAATACAAAAAACAAAATAAAGCAGAAGCTAAAGCAGCAATTGCTAAAGTTCAAAATAATAGCTCAATGACAAAAGCTGAAAAATCTGCTGCCATTAAATCAATTAAAGCACAAATGGTTAATGCTGATAAAGCTTGCGTAACTTATGAATCAACACTCCCACCTCAACCATAATTGATGAATCACTCAAAATATACGCTCATAACAGGTGCTTCAACTGGAATTGGCTATGAATTAGCACATTGCTTTGCCCGAGCAAAACATAATGTTGTTTTAGTTGCCCGAAATGAAGAAAAATTAAGTCATCTTGCTAATAAATTAGAAACTGAGTTCCAAGTCAAAGCATTAATTATTCCGCAGGATCTTACCCAACCAAATGCTCCAAACATCATCTATGAAACGACAAGAAATAAAAATATTCATATTGATATATTAGTTAATAATGCAGGCATAGGCGCAAACGGTGAATTTGCCAAAATACCCTATGAAAAAGAAATGGCATTAATACAACTGAATATTGTTTCACTCGTGGCATTATGCAAACTTTATATCCAAGATATGGCAAAACAACAATCTGGAAAAATTTTAAATGTTGCATCAACAGCAGCATTCCAGCCAGGTCCTTATATGAGCAGTTACTATGCATCCAAAGCATTTGTATTACATTTTTCTGAAGGTTTATATCAAGAATATAAAAAACATGGCATTACCATAAGCACACTTTGCCCTGGTGCAACCCGAACGCCATTTTTTGAAAATGCTGAGATGGGAACCAGCTCACTCGCTACCAGTATCGTCATGATGAATGCTAAAAAAGTCGCTGAAATTGGTTATAAGGGATTAATGCAGAATAAAGCCGTTATTATACCTGGCCTAATCAATAAAATATTAGCCCAATCAGTACGTTTTACGACCAGATTTTTAGTCAGACAAATTGCAGCAAAATTAAATTTCAGCCGCTAAAAGCACTATTTAGATTTATTCTCAACCTTACAATTTATTAACTGCTTATTATAGTTTCTCGCATTACTTGCAACCTTCTGAGCAATTTTATATTTTGCCACCCAACTTTTCTTTTGTTGTGCTGTACCATTACCGGTTATAAAACTTTTATATCCAGCTTCACCTAACATATAAGCCATGTATAAATTTGCTGAATTAGACCAAGCTAGTTTATCTTTGTTTTTTATATTGCTTAAGTACCACCCAATAAAATCTGCTGAATCATCAAAATCACTCCGACTGGCATCTTTATCAACTGATCTTTTGTATTCTGTCCAAGTACCATTAATCACTTGTGCGTAACCATACGCTGAGCTTGATGAATTTTTTGCATCAGGATTAAATGTAGATTCTTGGTAAATAATGGCTAAAACCAAACCTGGTGGTACACCCCATTTTTTCTGGGTTTGCTTTAAATATTTATCCCACTGAGGTACTTTTTGGATAATTTGACAACCATTTTGTAAATTTACACCTTCTAAATCTACTGATTTAGAGCAGCCTACTAACAAAACAACAAATAGTAAACTAAACGTAAAGTAGTTAAATTTCATCGTACACTAATAATTTACTATTATTTTAACCATAGTAGAGAATTAAGTATGTCGCAAATTACTTAAGTAATATTGTTGCTAACTAGATATTTTTATACATTGACCAGTATACTATTTATTAGGTCATTTTAAATTTAAAAGATAATTGCCAGATGATAAAGTATTTACCCCTGCTCGGCGTAGCGAGTACAATTTTGCTATCAGGATGCTCTACCTCGACTAAAGTAGTTATCCCTGATGGCACAGAATTATATATTTCAGGGGATCCCGTTGAGATTGGTGAAGATGATGCTGTTTCTACTACCCCGTATTTTTGGACTAGCGCTGGAAGCTCACCAGGTGGTGGCATTTCTTTCGAATTAAAAAAAGATAATGAAGTCATCCAAAAAGGACATTTTGTTTCTGAATTTAGACCGATCTCTATATTATGGCCTCCATTGGCTTTTTTATATTGGCCAATGGGTTTTCATGAAAATGTGACTTATAATTTAGTTAACGATACTGAGGTTATTACGACTAAAGAGACGATTACGGTTAATTATTTGAAGTAGGAGAAAAGCCTCCTACCTTATCAGCTAAGGTTTCAATACATAGAAATATTATGGGCCTAGGGCAATTATACCTGCATTTTGTTTAATATCTGGTGAATTCATTACAATATTTGCTGCTCCAACATCAATATTGCTTCCACCACTTTTTAACATGATTTGTGTCGGTGAAGTTATAGTTATTCCTTCTGGTGATATTTCAATAGAATTAGGCCCGCAACTAAGCGTTATCCCTGCTGTTGCCTCAAGAGTGAGATTTGTTGGTGTCATGTTTATAGTACTTGTACCACAAGTTGTAGAGTGAGAGCTTGATACAGTTGCCTTATAGGTCATTGAAGTAATTTCATAACCCATAGAAGTACTTTCAATATTACCAGTCGTTGCTGTATTTATAATATTACCAGCCGCAGCAGTTGTTGTAATATTTCCAACCAGTACACTTATCGTATAGCCTAAACCAATAGATAATGTAGATTTCCCCACAATTGTAGTTGAGACATCATCCCCTTTAAAGTCAAAGGTTTTACCAGCTTTCGTATAATCTACCTTTATTCCCGTCAGTGTTGCCCCCATAACAGCCCCTGTTAAAGTAGCTGACATGGTTAAGGGTCCTGCAGTAAGAGATTGAGAGCCTGCAAGCGTCACACTATTTGTATTACCAACTGTTACAGAGAACGAGTTACCATAAGTAAAATAATTTTTTGTGCCATAATTACTACCAAATACATTACCAATAGTAAGCCCATAGGAATTACCACTTGTATAACTAAATGCATTACCTTTTGTATTACTCGCAGAATCACCACTAACCGTCTTATTCTCTCTTAAATTCTCTCCAGGTTCTGGATAACTCGTTTTAGGTCCCCAATCACTTGGCCAAGGCAAAACCGTTGTTTGATCACCTGATGTTGAATTAAGCGATGCTGCAGCCACATCACCCATAATTAAACTAACATTCCCACTAGGCGAGTAAAGGTGTGTATACTCTTGTCCTTTTTGATCTCCCATTACAAAAACATTTCCGCTAGCGCTTCTGGTAACACTACGTTTTTGATTTTTTGATGTCACCAAGTTTTTATTACTTGAATTATGAACTGCACCTATAATTATAGGTCGATCAGGATTACCAAATTGGAAAGCCAAACATATCTCAGTATTTTTATGCATAGGAAAATGATTGCCATATTGGTTACCAATATAAGATTCCATTTTTCTAACCCAATCAGACGCCTGCCCATCTGGTTTATCACTATGTAATAATCGAATTTTATAGCGCCCTTGATCGTCTAATTGAGCGTACTCACCACTGGTTTCTGCATCCAATACCGCAGGAATAATACCATCTATGCGTTTAGCAGGTGTGACCAACGGTGCTCGATATTGAACCCGCCCTGGTATCGCTTTAAATTCTGTCGTAAAAACAACCTCATTTTCTTGATTACGGCTACCCTGTAAACCCAAATGTGATAAAGCGATTTGTCTTTGCGAACCTTTTTGAACCACATCAAATACCAAATATTCCTGGTTACAGGCATCTCTAAAATGATTTACTAACTTAAACCGATAACCAGGAACAATATTTGATGCCAAAGTTGTACCTGTATAAACTTGTTCTTTACAGCTAATTTCTTGTGCCCTAATTTCAGCAATACGCTTTGCATCCTGCTCATTTAGCACATTCTCATCATAAATTTCGACTATACCCATGCCATGAGGGGAAACTTGTGTTTGAGTGACGATTGTCTTAGTATCATCATTATAATTATAACCTTTCAACTCTAATGTTCTTGCTACCTTGCTAATACGTGATGAAAAATTTTCAACCACATAATTTGATTCTGAAATACCAGTCACATTTTCTTGATTATATTTAAGTTCTGAAAAATGCTGATGATCTTTGTGTGTGGAGTATCGATCGGTTAATACTAATGTTTCAAAGTCTGTACCCTGTTCAAAATAATAATAAATACCTTCGTGCTCCATCCAACGAGAGATGAAGTTAAAGTCTGTTTCCTGAAACTGACACACAAATTCTCTAGGTTGATACGTCTGTGATAAATCTAAACGATAATGTTGGATATTTGCTTGTTTTAAATGCGATTCGATAATAGCAGGAATAGTTTCATTCAAGAAAACTTCGGTTTTCTCCTGATGTTTCATTTGCGATAAGTGCGGCTCAAGCACTATTTCGTAGCTATACCCCTTACCTACTTTACCCTTTTGAACAAACTCTGTAATAATGCCATTAACATATTGCAAGGCTGTCGCACCTTTAACATTCACAGTTAAAGTCGCATTTTTATCTACAAATGACCAATAATCTAAGTCAGGGTTAGTTGATACCAATTCAACTTTACACACATAGAGTTGAGACAAACCTACTGAAAAATCAAAATCTAAAACTGTTAAGCTTTCATTTTGACCACTTACCTTACATTCAAACCGACTTGAAAATCCTGGTATCATATTATCATTCCTATAGTTAAGCGCCCAACATAATGGTAACTGCCGTAGATGACATTACCGTACCTGGTGTATTCTCTTTATTTTGCATTGTCGGTGACTGAGTTGTCACAGCTGGCGACCCACCAACTTTTACAGTTGGCGCCATCGTAGACATAAATTGGAGTTTACCCATAATCATACTAGAAAGCACACCACCAATGGCACCAGCCTGATCGCCATTTGTCATTGGAATTTGTCCATCCAAATTAATTGCTGGTCCATTTGCAAAAAGTACGGTTGTAACTGGTTTATCACACATTGTAGGGACACCAATATTCGGATATGGAAGTGGTACTGTTGCTGGCCCTACCTGAGTTTTACAGACATCTGTAGGCCCCATTGTCTGAATTGGAGGATCAATCGTTCTTAATGGATTTGCCATATTTCTCTCCCTTTTAACCTATAGATATAGTTCTGGCGTCAATCGTTGTATCTTCATCTGATAGCATATGGATTGACTGACTATCTACTCGCCAATGTTTATTAATAATCATTCTAAGCTCTTGCGTGATAGACTGCTCAAATTGAGAAACTTCTTTTAATAACTGCTGAGTTTTAATTTGGCTAAACTCACTATACTGATATAACTCTGCAGCCATAATATTCATGGAATTAGCAGTGAACTCTGCTTGGTCTGACGTTAAGTTATAACTCAGTGATTTATTCGATATTTGTTTCGCTTCAATATTAATTTGCCCAGATGAACTAATATTAGTATGTTCTGGTAATACTAAATCGACCTCAACAACCTCGTTACGCTCCAATATACTTAGGATATATATATCATTTTCCATAAATACAACCTGAACAACATCTTGCATCACTGGTTGTATTAAGCAGCTAAACGCTTTTTTAGCTTGGAAATAGTTTTCTTTAATTTTAACCTGATAATTTTTCCCATCAACCTTAGTAACTAACGCACTAACAGTTTGTTCCGATAACCTAAATTGATTAAATGATGATACTTGACTAGACATAAGACCAGTTCTCCGCTTTTAGTTTTTGTTGATTTGTTTGCCTTAACCCTTCTTTATTGGTATTTGAATATATCGGCTCACCTTTAGCATTATGGATATCACAAGTCATTAAATTTGCTCGGGTAAAATCTGTTTTGTCTATATTTGCGCCTACCAAGTTGGAATATGACAAATTTGCTTTAGTACAATTAGCTGAAGTTAATACTGCATCCTTGAAATTACTGAACTGTAAGTTTGCTGATTCCAATTTTGATTGAGTAAGATTTGCCTCAGCAAACTGGGACGTTGGCGCATATAAACCAGCAAGATTTGCTTTTAATAAATTAGCCTTTAAAAAATTTAATGTTTCAGCCTTTATACCTTGGAAGTTCGCTTCTTCAAGATTGCTCTGAATAAACGATGCCTGATACATTTCTGCAACCGCTTGAAAATCTGCTGCTTTTAGCTCTGTATTCATGAAGTTGGTTTGCAATAAATAAGCATTTCGCCAATGGCAACTTTCAATTTTTGAGTGGTTAAACATTGTCTTGTTAAGTTTAGACTCAGAAAAACTGCACTCTAATAATATAGAATTCATTAGTTTGGCTTGTGCAAAGTTACAATTATTAAATCTACAATTTTCTAGGTTCAATTTTGACATATTAACCGATATCAAATCACAGTTATCCAATTCAATCTCTTGCCACTTCCCATCAATAATTGAGGCACGAGAAAACCTAACCATATTTAACGCTACATTTTCAAACATACAATTCTTAAAGTGTGACCGTTCAAAGTCACAATCGATAAATTTCATATTTTTAAATGTACAACCGTCAAAAAAAGTTTTCTGGAGCATTGCATTAGCTAAACTCAAGCCTTCAAAATGGCAATTTTTTAAGATCGCCTCTCTAGCTTCAAACTCCTTATATAACTTCGCGCCAAATTGACTATCGTTGATGATTTTATTACTTAAATATAAGCAATCATCATTCACATCTGAAAAGTTAATATTCTCTAATTTTGAATTATCTAAATTAATTTCTGTCATTGCACACTCGCTGTTTGTACAGATTTTGTTAACTCAAAGTTTTCATTAACTAAATTTTTATCAAAAACCACATTATCAATAGTGCTCTGATAAAAACTCACATCATACAAATTAGAGTTAATAAAAGTAGCGTCATCCAAAGCGGAACATCTCATATTAACGTCTAACATATTTGTTTTTTCGATATAGCTTCCAGCTAAATCACAAGAATAAAAATTTGAATTCTGCGCCAAAACCTTATTTAAATGCATTTTAGGTAAACTACAAAATCTAAAAAGTGATTCAACCATGTTTGTCTTATTGAAATGACAGCCCTCTACTTTAGAATTAAAGCACTTTAGTTTAGCTAAATTGGCATCATCAAAATTACAACTGCGTAGAGTTGATGAGTTATCCAATCTAAAATCAGGGAAATTAACGCCTTTAAAATTAATATTTTCAAATGTAGCTTCATTCAGGGTTAGCTTTTCAGCTTCTGATAATTCAAAAGACCCTTGATGAAAATTCGATTTATTAATTTGGCATTTTGATAAATCGGATTCAGTACATTGAATTTCATCAAAGTTTGTACCGATAAAGGTAACGCTATTTAATTTTGACTGGTTTAAAAGTATTTTTTTACTATCGCACTGATTAAACATAGACGAAGTTATCATTGAATACTCAATATTGGTATTATTTAACTCGCACAGGTGTAAAGTAAAATTATTTAAACTACAAGATGGAAGCCTAGCCCCGCTTAATATGCAACTTCTTATATTAACATTTTCACCACTCAAACCAGTTAAATCTGCTTTAGCAAAGTGACTCTGATTAATAGTAATATTTTTGAATATATTATTGTTCATTTTTGCATTTGAAAAATTACATTCAGATATACGTAAATCCTCAAACGTTGCTTGGTTCATAACAGATTCTGAAAAGATGGTTTTAGATAGCTTGGTTTGTTTAAATAGTGCCCCTGATAAATCTGCACCTGTAAAGTTAGCATTTGATAAATCTAAACCAGTAAAATCATGATTAGCTAAATTTTGATATGAAAAGTCGTTATCTTTATAAACAATCTCAACTTTTTCTTTCTCTTTAACCTCAACAGCTTGTGGCTCTTTATCTTCCATCTCTTTAATTTTAGCTGCAATTTCCTCGGTCAATTCTTTTGGGTCAGGCAACTTATCCGCTTCTTCTTTCGGTAAATGAAGTTTTGCTTTCCCAATACTAGAAGCTAATGATGCACCAAGTGCAGCAATGGTCTCATCCATTGTCATTTTAGGCGGATTCAAAATATCTGCTTTTTTATCAGGAAATTGTGAAATCAGTTTTTGTTGAATATCAGAAATTTTCTGATCCATATAAGCCTTCACTTTTTCCATTGCCACTTTTGGGTCTTGTTCATTGACCACACTTTTAAGTGCATCTGGTAAGTTTTTTTCAGGATTATCATCAATATGGTCTGCATATTTAGCTTTAATCTCAGCTAATTTAGCTTCCATATCAGACTTTATTTTTTCAACTTCAGGGTCTAGTTCAACTTTTTTAGCAGGCACCTCAACTTTAGGCACTTCTTTAGCCTCTACTTTTGGCGCATCAGGTTTTTTCATTTCAGCAGGTTTAAATGAAGGCTTCTTCAGTGCTATTTTTTCATTTAAATCAGCTTGATGTTGTTCTTTACTAATCTCATCATCGAGCAGCATATCCGCCACATAAAGATAAGCCAAATTAGATGCCTCATTATCTTTGACCTGACGTGAACCGTGCGCAATAATAATGCCCTGTTGCTTATCTGGAAACAACCAAACAACATCTGGTTTTATGATAATTTCATCAAATCTATCTTCCTTATCTAAACTAAATAACTGTATTTTCTTAAATGGAAATGTGCTAGGTGAGCTTTCCTGATCATCCAATCCAAGCCTGAATGTATCACCCCATTTGAATACTTTATCACTTCTTTGATCCCTAGCAGCAATTTGAAATACTTCTGGTTTATGATCTTTCGGTAAAGCTGGCCAGCGTGTTTTTAACCATTTGTCATCAAAGGTACCACTTGATTTTTTATAATGATCATCGGTTAATGGTAACGCTAAAAATTCTTCTTTTTTTCCCTCTTTAAAAATATCTGAAATTCTTAGAGAAATTTTTTTTACTGTGTTTTCATCCGTAAAAACAAGACATTCTCCCTGAGCGCGAGGGGTACCATTGTCGAAGATACTTTTTTGACTAACCTCTTGAACTAATTTTAAAACTTCTTCTTGTGGCAACCATTCTTCCGAATCCTCTGCATAGTTAAAACCAGCATAGATCGACGTATGCATGTAAAAATCAGGTTTTTGCCATACGACGCTTCGCATAAAATAGAGCTGGTCAGGTTTAATAATTTTCATGACAATACTCGCCTATGATTAATACATATTCAAGATAACATTATGACATGCTGTAATCATCACTTTCATAAAAGATTAATGACTATTTATGACAGGCTATAGCCGCGTGCATATCAATTCTACACAGACGATGATAATAGTTAGCAAAGGATTCATTTAGCGCCTTCTTCGCTTCAATTATTTTTATCAAAACTTTACTTGCTAACACCTTATCCCAGGACTCAAGATGAAAATACTCTAGTTTTGTCTCAAGGCAACTCACATAGCTTTCTAACATTCCGTTATTACTTGCTGGAATAATCGCATCAACCATTCCAATTAATAACTCTATTTTTAAGTTTTCAGAAATATCTGAATCTAAATAATGCTGAATATCTGCATATTCTTGTAAACGATTATTTTTTGGTTTTTGCTGTATCCCATCCAACTCTTCTAGAAATTTCTTTTCGCTAGCAGTTAAGTTTTCATTATCATTTAGAGAAATTGATTGCGGTTGTGAGTCAGAAGCTAAATCTTCTTGTAGCCACAACAATGCCTCGTCGCTCATCATCGATTTTTTATCTGAAAACTTCAATTTAATAATATTTGGATGTCGGTGATATAGGGATAATAACTCACATTTTATCGCTCTACTCACATCCGATTTTTCAATAGAATCAAAGGCAACGCAAATGTTAAAATGAAGATCAAACCAATACGGATTTTCCACTGCCCAAAGTTCACAAGTGCTTATAATACCCTTGTAGTTATGGACATCAAGCAATAAATTTAATTGCTTAACTGCATTTCTATCTGGCGGAGGCACTCTAGTAACAAAGTCTTTGTCGCTAGGCGGTAATGCCCGAATAACCTGCCAAATTGACATCCTAGCTAAACGATATGCCATTGCTAACTCAACTTCTTTTTCTTTTAAGAAATTAGCTATTTTAGCGGCATTTTCCCACAAGACATTAGTTTGATCTAAAGCATCATCAACTGACGCTATCTCGCCAACCGATATACCAAAACTTGTACCTTCAGGAACTCCTTTTTCTGGTGTACTAACCTCTTGCTCTATTGTAGCTTCAACTTTCTCTGGCGCTATAATTCTCTCAAAGCTTCGTATTAATGGCAGAAAATTAGGTGCTTCCTCACTTAATGCGGACAAATTCTTTTCAATGCTCTTAAATTTTTCAATAACTGGATCAATTTCTGATTTTGACTTCTGTCCTCCAAACCCATCTAAAAAATCAGAAAGCTGTTCTATTAACCATTCAAATGCAGACCAACGACCATTAAGCCGCCTTAGTGGAGGATACAGCGTATCCCAGTACGCTGAAATAAGATCATCTATAATCTCCAAGCCTATAAGTAAACCATTAACACCATCTATTTTTAATAAACCCACAGCCAAGTAAGATGCAACAAGTATATCTTTACTTTCTTTGCCTAAAATTTCTGCGGATAATCTATTAACTTCTGACCAATTAATACCAGAGAGATTACTATTAGGATCATTCGCAGCAGCTAAAACGTGCTTTAACTCAAGAAAGTTATCTTCTTTTCGGCAATTGCTACCAATTTTTTCGGCATCATCAAAAGCCGTTATCGCTAATGTTTTTAAAGAATCCGTGTTCATTTTTCTTGACTCATCCCAGACGATTGTTTCGTCGCAACAGGTTGATTATCTGCTGCAGCGCTATGGTCAGAGCCCACCTTTATCACATCAGTTTTAACTGGGGCGCTAATTGTCTTTGCACTGTTAGAAGCACCGTTATTTATGGAATTTTTATTTACATTACTTTTAGGGCTTCCCCACACCTGATCGCCCCAACAACTAACAATATCAAGATATTTCCAATCAGCAAGCTTTCCATAAACTTGGGCTGATAAGGCAGCCTTTTTGCTAGTATAGTCAATCAGCAACGACTTGATAGCATTTAAGCCTTCAAAATTTATAAAAACTGACAAGTCATTAACATTGTAATCTTGCAACTGAGAGAATACATCAGGAAAATCACTTGCTTTATAATTTATCTGACCATCATCAGCATAATCATTTACCAATTCTAGCAAGCCATCTGTCCCCTCATATTTTTTTACCGCACTAAAATCAACCGCACCTTCAAAGTTAATACTAACTTCTGCATAAGTACATTTGAATATGTCATTAGTCAATGCGATATTCGAAACCATATCATAGTTAGTATAAACCTGTCTCTTGCCATCACAAATTACGCTAACAACCGTTGAATCTGGAAATAGCTTGGCATCTTCATTCACATTTGTTGGTTTTATTTGTGCTTGTATTAATTCTTGTGAACCTTTAACGATACTTTCAATCCGCTTTTGCAACATCTGCAGTTTAACATACTCATATTGATCACGGGCATAATCATATACAAAGGGAGAGAAGTTATAAGAATGCCCAAAAACTAATTTAGGAACATAAGATTGTTTACTGTCTTTATACAGAATAAACGGATAAACATACTTAACCATAAATTGATTAATCTCACTTTTTTGTCCAAAAAGGTCTTCCAAGGAATATGAATTACTTACCATGGAATTTTCTGGGTTATTAATCACTTTATCTTTCCACATCTGTCCGATATAACACATGGACTTTTCCATAACCCCATGAAAATAAAGGTCAAACATACCTTTAAATAAATTCCAGGTGGCTTCATTCCGATTAACCAAGTTAAAATCATTTGTGGCAAAGAATTTTAACTGTTGATATGCGTTGAAAGCTTTATAAAATTCACTTTGATCTGACTTGGACGCATCTTTAGAATCACTATTATTAAGTGCGCTTGACGCTGTATCCGAAAAGAGTGCAGCAGATACATTGAATGATGACTCCTGATCAAGTGTTAAAACATATTTTTGTAGTTTAAGTAAAGATAACTCATATGC
>CAJXRW010000009.1 GCA_913060525.1 uncultured Gammaproteobacteria bacterium | reverse complement strand
ATACGAGATTTCTGCCTGTCTCGTGGTCTCGGATATGTGTATAAGAGACAGTTGTTATTTAGACGATGCCATATACTTAACGTAAATTATTCTATATCTCGCGATTATGCATTTCCAAGACCACCGAATGGCAACCATTTTGACTATTTTATATGTTATTGGTATTGGTGCAGAAAGTATGTCTGGCGCTGTTTCGGCTGGACGGAAAAATATGGATTTATTCGGTGTTGTTACCATTGCGGTTATTACTGCTTTAGGTGGTGGGTCAATTAGGGATATGTTATTGGGTTACTACCCCTTGACTTGGGTTGAGCAGCCTTTATTTATTATTTTAACGATATGTGCAGCATTTTTAGCAATTACATTGGCAAATTACGTTATCCGCTTAAAAAAATTCTTCTTAATTTTAGATGCTATTGGCCTAGTTACCTTTGCATATTTAGGTAGCACGTTGGCTTATGAGTTAACCCATAGTGTAACTATCGCCGTAATAATGGCAGCGATTACAGGCGTTTCAGGTGGTATGATGCGTGATATTTTGTGCAATGACATTCCCTTGGTGTTTAAAAGTGAACTGTATGCGTCAATTGCAATTCTAGTCGGTTTTGCACAAAGTATGGTAATGGTTTTCTATCAAAATAACCTTACTACAACAATCCTTATTTTAGTTGCAGGGTTTATATTGAGATTGTTGGCTATCTTTAAGAAACTTCATCTGCCAATGGTAAATTATCAAGATTGGTGAAACAATAAGAGAATTTCCTTTTATACCAAATCTTGAGTATGCTTATTTATCATTAAATTAGTAAGCATATTAATGTCGAAAAATAAACATTTAACTTATGCAATAATAGTTTGGTTTTTAGGGGCTTTTTTCTTTTTTTCTGAATATTTTTTACGTGTTTCCCCAAGTGCGATGTACCCTGAATTAATGGAGAAGTTTAGTGCTAATATGTTGGCATTAGGTGCAATATCTTCATTTTTTTATTTCCCTTATATTGCGATGCAGATACCAGTTGGCATTATTACAGACAAAATCGGTCCAAGAAAAATCATGACGTTTGCCGCACTTTTGTGCGCATCTGCAACGTTTATATTTTATTTGGCAACCAGTCTTGAGATGGCGCTACTTGCACGTCTAATTATGGGTTTTTGTGCAGCATTTGCTTTTGTTGGTACCTTAAGAATCGCGATAGATTGGTTTGATTATAAATACTTCCCACTCCTTGCTGGTTTAACGCAGGGTATGGGCATGTTTGGTGCCGCTGTCGGAGATGCGCCAATGTCTATTATGGTGCAAGCAATTGGCGTTAATGGCTGTATGTTAGCTTTTACTGCTTTATTTTTATTATTGGCACTAGCGATGTATTTTATGCTTAGGCGCTCACCTAGTCAGTCGCTACCTCCGCATAAAAAAAGCATTAAAATATGGCCTTCGGTAGTAGAGGTGATGAAAAGCAAAGGGTTGTGGATAAATTGTATTTACATCGGTTTGCTTTATGCACCGACTGTTGTTGTGGCAGAGTCGTGGGGGATTCGGTTTACACAATCATTCCGAGGGTTTACCCATACGGATTCAGCATTTTTAATTGGTATGATATTTATAGGTTTAGTGGTTGGTTGTCCTGTTTTAGGGGCAATTTCAGCAAGAGTTAAGTTAATTACCATGATGCGCCTTTCAGCCATGTTTTCATTTTTAATGATTTATGTCATTTTGTATGTGCCTGATCTTTCATATTCAGCGTTGTTTTTTATCTATTTTTTATATGGCTTTGTAAACAGTGGTATTATTCCATCTTATTCACGGGCAGTAAGGCTTGTCAGGACTAAGGTTAGTGGTATTGCATTAAGTATTACTAACATGTCATCCGTTTTATTTGGCTCTTTGATCATTCCATTGGTTGGTTATTTGTTGGATGTATTCGGTCATGTCCAGCCTGGCGAAGAAGGTAATTTAGATCCCGTTACTTATCAGCATATTTTTTATATTTTACTAGGATGTTTTTTCATTTGCTTTGTGCTGACTTTTTTTATGAAGGATGCAAAAGTTCAATTAAATAGAGAGGAATAATTTATGAATACACAATTCTATGGTGCGATGGAGAATAAAATTGCAGATATTAAAGCTGCAGGAACATACAAGAGTGAACGTGTTATTAATTCACCGCAAAATGCTGAAATTACGCTTAAGAATGGTCAAAAACTAATTAACTTTTGTGCCAATAATTATTTAGGATTGGCTGGCGATAAAGAGATGATTGAGCATGCTAAAAATCATATTGAAGAATGTGGTTACGGTATGGCTTCTGTACGATTTATTTGTGGTACAAACACGATACACTTGGAGTTAGAAAAACAATTAAGTGAGTTTTTTGAGTTTGAAGATACGATTGTTTATCCATCTTGCTTCGATGCAAATGCAGGATTATTCGAAACCATTTTAACAAAAGAAGATGCAATTATTAGTGATGAATTAAATCACGCCAGTATTATTGATGGTGTACGCCTATGTAAGGCTATGCGTTTTCGTTACAAAAACAACAATATGGAAGATTTGGAAGCTCAACTAAAAGCGGCAGATGAAGCAGGAGCACGATTTAAGTTGATTGCAACTGATGGCGTTTTTTCAATGGATGGTATTATTGCAAATTTAAAAGGCGTGTGTGATTTAGCGGATAAATATAATGCCATTGTGATGGTTGATGATTCTCATGCTTCTGGATTTGTAGGTAAACAGGGTAAAGGGTCTATCGAACATTGTGGCGTTATGGGTCGTGTTGATATTCTGACTGGAACGCTAGGTAAAGGTCTTGGTGGCGCTTCGGGTGGTTATACTTGTTCTAAGCGTACGGTTGTGGATGTGCTTAAAAATCTATCTCGTCCTTATTTGTTTTCAAATTCACTTGCTCCGATTATTGCACATACATCCGTCAAAGCATTAGAAATTACACGCAGAGCAGATGATTTAAGAAAGAAATTGCAAGCAAATCAGGAGCGCTTTCGTTCAAAAATGACAGCTGCTGGATTTGATTTAATTCCTGGTGAACATCCAATTATTCCAGTTATGCTCTATGAAGAGAAAAAGGCGGCGGCATTAGCAGAAAAACTATTAGATTATGGTATTTATGTAATTGCATTTTCATATCCAGTTGTACCTAAGGGTAAAGCGAGAATTCGTACTCAAATGTCAGCGGCACATAGTTTTGAGCAAATTGATAAAGCGGTAGATGCTTTTACACAAGCAGCAAAAGAGTTAGGTTATTTATAATCACTGTAAGGATTTAGACATGAAAGCACTTTCAAAACTTAAAGCTGAGCCAGGTATTTGGATGGTGGATGCTGAAATACCAAAAATAGGACATAACGATGTTTTAATTAAAGTGATCAAGACCGCTATTTGTGGTACGGATCTGCATATATACAAATGGGATGAGTGGGCGCAAAAAACAATTCCAGTACCGATGATTGTTGGACATGAGTTTGTAGGTGAAATTGTCGAACTGGGTGTGGAAGTTAAAGGCTTAAAAGTTGGAGACAGAGTTTCAGGTGAAGGGCATATCGTATGTGGGCATTGCAGAAACTGTAAAGCGGGTAAACGTCATTTATGTCGTGAAACGATTGGTGTGGGTGTCAATCGTCAAGGTGCTTTTGCTGAATATTTGTCTATCCCTGCAGTGAATGTGTTTAAAATCCCAGAAGGGATATCAGACGACTTGGTTAGTATGTTTGACCCATTAGGCAATGCGGTGCATACAGCATTGTCGTTTGATTTGGTTGGTGAAGATATTCTCATTACAGGTGCTGGGCCAATTGGCATAATGGCAGTTAAAATTGCAAAACATGTTGGTGCAAGAAGAATCGTGATTACGGATGTGAATGAATATCGCTTACAAATGGCAAGAGACATGGGTGCGACAGTTGCTTTAAATATTGCGCCATATAAAACAGATAAAGAACTGGATGCCAAGCTCAAAGAAGTGATGAATAGTATTGGTATGTCTGAGGGCTTTGATGTTGGATTAGAAATGTCTGGGCATCCTGGCGCCATTTCTATGATGATTCGCTTTATGAATAATGGCGGTAAAATGTCACTTTTGGGTATTTCAGGTGGTGATATAACCTTGCCTTGGAATGATATTATTTTCAAAGGCTTGGTGATGAAAGGTATTTATGGACGCGAGATGTTTGAAACATGGTACAAAATGTCGAGCATGATCCAAGCAGGTATGGATGTTTCGGGTGTGATTACGCATCATTATAAAGTGGATGATTTCCTCGAAGGTTTCGAGGTCATGAAATCTGGTCAATGTGGTAAGGTAATATTGGACTGGACATAATATGCGAAATATTGGCTTTTTGCTTTATGATGGTGTTCAGCCATTAGATGTCATTGGTCCCTGGGAGGTTCTCTCTATATGGTCAAAGGTTTTAAATAAACCTTATAACCTTTATTTAGTTTCTGAAAGTAAAGGTCTGATTGATTGCGATAGTTCAATTAAATTAGAATCACACGTTTCTTTTGAAGATTGCCCAAAACTAGATTATTTATTTGTACCTGGCGGTCGAGGTAGAAAAACTGAATATTTCAACACAAAGCTTATTCGCTTTATCCAGCAGGCTTCTGAACACACTAATTTAATGCTTTCTGTGTGTACAGGTGCCTTTTTATTACATGCAGCAGGTTTATTAGAAGGCAAAAATGCCACCACGTATTGGCAAGCTTTTCCAGAATTTAAAGAGTTATCTGGAGTTACATTGGTAGAAAAGCGTATTGTTAAGGACGCCAATATTTGGAGTGCTGGTGGCGTTTCAAGCGGAATAGACTTAGCGTTGGAATTTATTAAAGAAATAGATGGTCTTGAGTCTTATCAACAAGCTAAGTTACTTTTAGAGTATTTCCCTGAGCAAGATGGTGAAAATTATACTGATGCGCTTATTCAGTCCCTACCAAAGTATTCATTAGGAGAGGATGGGCGTTATTTGCCGAAATATATAAATTCTAGATAGTGATCTATCCATAAAAATAAGGGTATTATTATGCTCAGGTTTTGAGCTGTAATCTTTTGGATGGGGCTATTTTAGTTATTTTGAATGGACATAGATTAACTTTAGTAAGAAATTCTATTATCCTTCTTTTGTAGCATATAACGGAGTTTTTATGAAATTACACTGGTTAACAGGCTTGTTATTGTTTTGTGTGGTATCTACTTATGCGGAAGATCAAGCACCAACATCACTTCAAAATATTCAACCAGGCGCTTCTGAAAAAGTCACGGATAGCGCCGCTGAAGCAAGTGGTGCAAATAGCGCGGTTCAAAAAGGGGGTACAAATGTCTATGTTAATACAGGTGATCAGAATCTAAGGCAACCATGTACTATTACCTACAATACCTTAGCGCAAGAAATCGTTAATCAAAGTATTAATTGGGTAACGGTTGCAGTTACAGCAACCATGCCACAGAGTCAAAAATTCTCTGTGCAGGCAAAGGCAATGCAAAAGTTACAGTCCGTATTTCCAGACGTTGTTTGGCAGCCAATATCACTAGAGCAGCAGGGCGCATGTCAATATGGTGGATCAGTTTGTAATTTTATTTTCCTAGTAAAGGGGCGTTTAAATAATGAACAAATGCAAATGCTGTCGAACCAGGGACAAATTGTTCCTGCTGATGATAAGTCTCCCACTTTAGATGGGTTTGGCATGCAATATACAATTGCAAATGCAAACAACATCCCTGACCCGAATTTTACCGCGGAAATAAAACAAAAGCTTGAAAATAAGTTGTTAGCGAATATCGCTGAACAAATCAAGACAGTCAATAAACAACTGGGTGCAAATTACGAGTTGCAGAAAGTTGACTATTACCCTATCCAATTCAATGCAAATAAGGATAGACTATCACAAGAAATTACAATGGGGGCGAGATATGTTATCGCTACCAATTGTAAAGCAGGTGAAGTGGTTAGACAGCGATAGATAGATATGCAAGAAATTGTACTTGGGGCGGGTTGTTTTTGGGGAGTTGAGCAACGTTTTTGTGAAACAACTGGCGTTGTTGAGACTGAGGTTGGATATTGTGGTGGTATAACATCAAATCCAACTTATAAGGAAGTTTGTTCAGGGAATACTGGTCACGCTGAAGTCGTGAGAGTAGTATTTGATGACTCTATTATTGGTTTAGACCAAGTCTTGAGTACTTTTTGGGATTGCCATAATCCAACGACTAAAAATAGACAGGGCCCTGATATTGGATCACAGTATAGGAGCGCTATTTTTTATAATAGTGAAGATCAAAAACGAACTGCCATAGAATCACTTAACTTACATCAAGCCAAATTAGATAAAAAAATAGTAACTGAAATTACGAAGCTTGAGCAGTTTTATCCAGCTGAAGCTTATCATCAAAAATATTTTCAAAAAAATCCAAACCATTTTTGTGGGATTTAATACAAGGTTATTCAATGAGCGATACGGAAAATACGAAAAAAGAGAGTGGACTTGGTTCGTGGGTATTTATTATCGTTGCAGTTCTGGCTGTAATGTTCTTATATAAGTATATCAGCTTAATTAATTTTGATTACTGGTTATTTATTGCTGTTATTATAACAGGCGTAGTTTACCTGATTGATAAACTGTTTTTTGCGAAAGAGCGTTATGAAAAAAACAAGCATAAGCTTGAAGGGTTAAATAAGAAAGAAAAAGCGAAAGTTTTAAAAGCGCCTATTGTTGCTGAATATTGTCGCTCGTTATTCTCAGTCTTTGTTATTGTGTTTATTCTAAGAGCAATATTATTTGGTAACTTTAATATCCCGACTGGTTCAATGGAAACCACCTTGCCAATTGGTGATTTTTTAATTGTAAATAAAACTGCTTATGGCGTTCGTATGCCATTTAGTAACAAGGTTGTTATTCCAACTGGTCAACCGAAACGTGGGGATATTGTTGTATTTCATTATCCTGTTTATACGGATGTTGACTTTATTAAACGTGTAATTGGCGTTCCTGGAGATAAGATTAGTTATATAGATAAGGTCTTATATATCAATGGCGAAAAAATGCCGCAAACATTTGTTCGAAACCAAATTGTTTTAGATGATTCACCAACCGATCCTGTAAAAATATATAGCGAAGATTTAGGTACAGTAAAGCATAATGTTATTGACATGCCATGGCGTAAAGCAATGAATTTTAAAGACTTGGTTGTACCACAAGGGATGTATTTTGTAATGGGTGATAATCGCGATAACAGTGCTGATAGCCGTTATTGGGGTTTCGTGTCTGAACAGGACTTAGTGGGTAAAGCAATGTTTGTATGGATGAGTTGGGATAGTAATGCTTCGTCTATATGGAATAAGGTTCGCTGGAATGAAATTGGCAGAACTTTTTAATAAAGGGTTTTGGCAATAGAATGTGCTATTACCTGCAATTTACACCTTGTTGTGATAAATTTGAATTATTAATCTGCTGCGCCCAGAATTATTAGAGGTGCCCTAAACTATGATTCGTGATTTATCTAAAATACAACATAATCTTCAATATCAATTTTCAGATATATCGTTACTTGAGCTTGCGTTGACGCATAGAAGCAAACGTAAAACACATAACGAAAGACTTGAGTTTTTAGGTGATGCGATTTTAAGTGCCGTCATTGCTGAAGATTTATATTTTAAATTCCCATTGGCTAAAGAAGGTAAATTATCACAAATGCGTACGGCATTAGTAAGAGGTGGCACCTTAACTGAGCTTGCTAAAACATTTGAGCTAAATGAGTATATAGAGTTTGGTGAGTCAGAATTAAAATCAGGTGGTTATAAACGTGATAGGGTTTTAGAGGATGCTTTTGAAGCGCTAATTGGTGCAGTTTATTTAGATAGAGGCTTTGAAGCCACCAAGTTGTGTATTTTATCGTGGTATAAAAACAAGTTAGATAATCTCTCATTGAGCAGTAATGTAAAAGATGCCAAGACAAAGCTACAAGAAATTTTGCAAAAAAATAATTTAACCTTACCTGTTTATAGTGTTGTTAAGGAGGAGGGCAAGGCGCATGAGAAAATTTTTCATATTCAATGTGAAATTCTGGAGCTTAATGAGCAGGTTACGGTCGTTGCTCGCAAACGCAAAATTGGTGAAAACCAGGCTGCACAAATCCTTTGTGATAAAATTTTAACTCAGCACACAGGCTTATTAGGTGAGTAAGCGCAAGGGTGATGATATTAATGGCATCGTTTTGCTCAATAAACCTTATGGTATTTCCTCAAATCAGGCGTTACAAAAAGTAAGACGATTGTTTAATGCAAAAAAAGCAGGTCATACGGGTAACCTCGATCCTATGGCGACTGGCTTGCTGCCAATCTGTTTTGGTAGGGCGACAAAAATATCTCAGTATTTGTTAGATTCTGATAAAGCTTATCAAGCAACCATTCAACTTGGTGCAAGTACGACGACTGGCGATAAAGAAGGTGAAATTATTCAAACACTGGATGTTCCAGTACTAACAGTCGCAACGATTAATGAGCATTTGAATAAATTCTTGGGGGATATAGAACAAACTCCACCCATGTACTCAGCACTTAAACATGAAGGTAGACCATTATATGAATATGCTCGCCAAGGTATAGAAATTGAAAGAAAGAGCCGACTTGTAATAATTTATAAAATCTCAGTTATTGAGTATGACCCAGAATTATTTCAATTAAAAATCCAAGTTAAATGCTCAAAGGGAACGTATATTCGGACATTGGCAGAAGATATTGCCAAGTCATTAGGTACGGTCGCACATTTAATATATTTACATCGAACACAGTGTGGACTGTTTTATGATGAAAAAATGCACTCTATTGATGACTTAACTGTATCAGATGCAGACACATCTACGCAGAGTGCTATACTACCTATAGAAGCAGCTTTTTTAGACCGACCAATATTACTGCTGGATGATAATGAATTCACAGTTCTAAGAAATCAAGGTAAATGGCGCGGTCCATTAGTAACACAAGATAATGTTTATCGTTTATATTTTGGTAATTCGTTTGTAGGTGTTGCGGAATTTAAGGATAAAAAGCTTATAAATAAACAATGGTTTTAAACCGCGGAATGTTATATGACAAAATCTTATGGACGAGATACAGATCCCAATAAAGAAGAAGAAGCAAAAAAGTACGACAACCCTATTCCTTCACGAGAAGTAATACTAAATTATATTAAAGACCAAGGTGTTCCAGTTGAATTCGGGCAGATATTAGAAGCCTTAGAAATCCATTCTGATGAAGAAAGAATTGCATTAAAGCGAAGACTAACCGCCATGGAAAGAGATGGGCAGCTTTACCCAAATCGCCAAGGTTACTACGGTTTAGTGGAAAAAATGGATTTGGTTAAAGGAAGAGTATTAGCATCAAGAGATGGGCCAGGAGAGCTGGTGTCTAGTTCTGGCGAAAGAATATATTTACCAACTCGACAAATGAAATGTGTTTTTCATGGCGATATTGCTTTGGTTAGACCTGTTGGTTTAAATCACAAGGGTAAAATTGAAGGAAGAATAGAACAAATTATTGAACGTAATACGCAAACCCTGACTGGTCGTTATCAAGAAACATTTGACTCAGCCTATGTGGCACCAGTTAATCCAGTGTTTCAACACGATATATTAGTATTGAAAGATGAGACACAAGTTGTAAAAGCGGGTAATTTAGTTTCGGTTAATATAATTAGTCAGCCAACACGTCACACTCAACCAATGGGTGAAATTACAAAACAGCTTGGCGAACAAATTGCAATAGATGATGCCATTGATATGGCAATTAAGACAAATAATCTGGCAGAATTTTGGCCAGAAGAAGTGATTGATCAGGCAAATAAATTACCTGAAGAAGTAAAAGAAAACGATTTAAAGAACAGAGAAGACTTAAGAGCACTACCATTTGTAACAATTGATGGAGAAGATGCAAAAGATTTTGATGATGCAGTTTATTGTCAAAAAACCACTTCTGGTGGGTGGCGTTTATTTGTCGCGATTGCGGATGTGTCTTATTATGTTCGACCAGGAAAGCCGCTTGATAAAGAAGCAAAAGCCAGATCAACCTCGGTCTATTTTCCTGGATGTGTTATCCCAATGTTACCAGAAAGGTTATCAAACGGATTATGTTCTCTTAAGCCAAATGTAGATCGTTTAGCGTTAATATGTGAAATGACAATCAGTAAATTGGGCAAGCTAACAGGTAGTAAATTTTATTCTGGCGTTATTAAATCTCAGGCACGTTTAACCTATACAGAAGTAGGGAGTTTGTTGGAGGGGAATAATGCTGATTTCCATAAGATACATGGTGATTTGTCACAGCATTTATTTGATTTATATGAATTATATTTGGTGTTACATCAACAACGCATCATAAGAGGTGCTTTAGACTTTGATACGCCAGATACTAAAATTATTTTGAATGATGACCGTGGGATTGATGCAATTACAGTTGATATAAGAAATGATGCCCATAAATTAATTGAAGAGTGTATGTTGATGGCAAATGTTGCTGCCGCTAAATATGTAACTCGGAAAAGAATCCCTTCACCATATCGTGTGCATATGCCACCAAATTATGACAAGATTGAAGGGTTAAGAGCATATCTGAAACTTCATAAATTAACTCTGGAAGGTGGAAATCAGCCCCAACCACTGGACTATGCAAAAGTGCTTACAGAGGCAAAGATAAAGCCTGATTATAACAATATTCAACTTGTTATTCTTCGTAGCATGAATCAAGCAATTTATACGACAGATAATGAAGGTCACTTTGGTTTGGCGTATGATGCTTATTCGCATTTTACCTCACCTATTCGCCGCTATCCTGATTTATTAACGCATCGCGCAATAAAAGAAGGTTTAAAAGAAGACAAACTTGGCGCACATAAATATAGCAAGTCTGAGCTTGAGCAAATGTGTGAATATGCTTCAATTGCGGAACGTAAAGCAGATAGCGCCTCAATGGGTGTGAATGATTTTTTGAAATGCGACTTTATGAAACACCGTATCGGTGAGGTATTTGAAGCAGTAATCGTTAATATTATTGGCATTGGTTTTTTTGTTCAGGTGAAAGAAAACTTTATTGAAGGCTTGGTACATGTCGCTACGCTTAATGGAGATTACTATCACTTTGACCCTGTCAGACATACGCTCGTGGGTGAAAGAACAAAGCGGATGTTTAAGTTAGGTGAGACTGTTTTTGTGAGACTGCTTAATGTAAACATGGCGTCTTATAAAATTGATTTTGAGTTAGCAGAAAATGATGCTAATGCCTCATCAAGAAAAACTAAGCGTTCGTCATATCGTCGAAAACAAAAATCAAGCAATGTAAAGTCAGACGAAGTGAAGCCAGCTAAAACAGAGGCTAGACGTAAGAAAGATAAATTAAAGAAACGTAAGCGGAAGGCGAAAGCAAAAAATAATAAACAGACGCCTTCCAAAGACTCGTAATTTAGGCGCTAAAAAATTCTTCAGCTAGATCAAGTGTAGTTTTAATATCTTCATCAGAATGAGCGATAGACATAAATCCAGCTTCAAATGATGAAGGGGCAAAATAAATACCATTATTTAACATGTAATGGAAAAAGTGATTAAACCTTTGGCTATTACATGTTTTAACTTCTTCAAATGAATTAATTGATTTTTTATCGGTAAAGAATAAGCCAAACATACTACCTTGATATTCAGTATGGAAATCAACTTTATATTTATTTGCAATAGCTTGTAAACCAAGACAAAGTTGTTGTGTTTTTTGTTCAATATTTTGATAAAAATTTGGTTGTTGAACTTTTTGTAAAGTCACTAACCCTGCTGTCATGGCAATGGGGTTGCCAGAAAGTGTACCTGCTTGATATACAGGGCCACAGGGTGAAATATATTGCATAATCTCTTTACGTCCACCAAAAGCACCCACTGGCATGCCACCACCAATGACTTTACCGAATGTCGTTAAATCTGGCGTAATACCATATAAGCCTTGAGCACAGTTTAATGAAACTCTAAAACCAGTCATTACTTCATCAAATATTAATAGTGCATTATTCTTATTGCATGCTTTTCTGATTTTTTGCAGAAAATTCTGTGTGGGTTTAATCAAATTCATATTGCCTGCAACTGGCTCAATGATAATGGCAGCAATTTCATTTTTATATTTATCAAATAATTGATTAACAGAATCAATGTCATTAAAGCTTGCCGTAAGGGTATGCTTTGCAAAGTCTTTTGGAATACCAGGAGAGTTTGGTGTGCCCAGTGTTAATGCGCCAGACCCAGCTTCAACTAATAGGTGGTCCGCATGACCATGATAACAGCCAGCAAATTTAATAATCTTATCTCGGTTGGTGAATCCTCGTGCTAATCGAATAGCACTCATCGTTGCTTCTGTACCAGAGCTAACAAATCGGATTTGTTCAACACTGGGTATTAATTTTATAATCTCTTCAGCCAAGAATATTTCTTGTTCACACGGTGCGCCATAGCTTAGACCATTTAATGCTTGTTTTTGAACTGCTTCAATAACATCATCATCTGCATGACCCAATATCATTGGACCCCAGGAACCCACGTAATCAATATATCGATTGTCATCGACATCGTAAACATAAGCACCTTTTGCTTTTTTAATAAATAAAGGGGAGCCACCAACACTTTTAAATGCCCTTACTGGCGAGTTGACACCACCAGGGATATATTGGTTTGCTTTTTTAAATAGCTGTTCTGACTTATAAATATTTTTCATGTTTTACTCTTTATTTTCTAGAGCATCAAATAATAATTTAGTTGCATCCACACCTTTATCGTTAAATATTTCACGTGCGCAGGTAGGGCAGGTAATATTAATTTCTGTCATGGTGTCACCAATTAAATCGATACCAGCAAAAAGTACATTATGTTTTTTAAGGTGTTTACCAACTGTATCAGCAATTTCTTTATTTCTTGGTGAAATGGGTTGAACTTTAGTAGTAGCTCCAGCAGCAATATTTCCACGAAAATCATTTTTAGCAGGAATGCGCGCAAGTACGTAATCTAAAGGTTTACCGTTTACAATAAGGATACGTTTATCACCATTTTTTATTTCTGGATTAAAAATTTGCGCCATGACATAGTTAGTAAAATAATTGGTAATAGTTTCTAATATCACATTTGTATTCGGGTCACCTTTTTTTACTCTAAAAATGGAAGCACCGCCCATCCCATCAAGAGGTTTAATAATTGTATTTTCATGCTTATTGATAAACTCTAATAGCTCTTCTTTTTTCTTGGTAATTAATGTTAAGGGTGTAAACTCGGGAAAGTGAGTAATATGACATTTTTCATTGTAATTTCTAAGTGCTGCTGGACTATTAATAACGGGTGTGCCATTTTTTTCAGCGATATCTAAAATATAAGTTGAGTAAACAAATTCCATATCAAACGGTGGTTCTTTCCGCATTAGGATAAAATCAAAATCTGTTGTATTGGATTTTTTGTTTTCTTTTAGCTGATACCATAGTGCTTGATTTTGAGCAGTTGTCAGTTCAGTTGCATAAGCATAAGCTTGACCATTGTCAATGAGTAAATCGTTCAATGTTGCAATATAGGTATTCCAGCCACGGCGGCAGGTGTCTTGCATCATCATGACAGTAGTATCTTTATATGGGATGAGTTTTTCTATTGGATCAATAATAAATAATATTTTCATATGCTAATGACCTTATTTTAATTGAGTATTTACTAAATAACTTAAGTCTTTTCCGTTGAGTATGTCTGCAATAAACATAGCTTTTTTTCCAGGAAATTGGAGTTTAATGATATTAATTACATTGTCGTTAGTCGCTACTTGTATACCTTGTTTGCTAATTTCTAATACGGTTCCGCTATCCTTATCAGACTTTACACTACTAAGTATTTCTGTCTGAGTTATCTTTGTAGTTTGACCTTCAATTACTGTATAAGCACTTGGCCAAGGAGAAAATGCTCTAACCTGATCATGAATTTTTTGAGATGAATTATCCCAATTTATTTTACCTTCTTCTTTAGAAATTTTGTGCGCATAAGATGGTTCCCCAATCTGTTTTTTAGCATTCGCTGTACCCAATTGAATTTGCTCAAGTGTTTTTAATAAGAGGGGGGTAGAGCTGTGAGCAATTAGACCATGTAAATCTTCTGATGTGTCGTTATTGGAAATTGCAATTTTCTCTTGGGAGAGGATGTCACCTGTGTCAAGACCTTCATCCATTTGCATAATAGTGATACCAGTTTCTTTATCTCCATTTAATATTGCTCGTTGAATTGGTGCTGCACCACGATATTTAGGTAACAGGGAAACATGAATGTTAATGCATCCGAATTTTGGGGTATCCAATACTTGCTTGGGTAACAATAAGCCGTAAGCAATCACCACCATGATATCTGGCTTTAATGTTTTTAGTTCTTCTATCGCTTGAGGGTCTTTTTTAAAAGATAAGGGTTGAAAAACTGGGATACTATTTTGTTCTGCAATTACTTTTGTGGGTGATGGCTTTAACTTTTTACCTCTACCAGCAGGTCTGTCTGGCTGGGAGTATACTGCAATAATGTTATGGTGACTTTTGAGTAAATCATTTAAAACAATGGCTGATATGTCTGGTGTGCCAGCAAAAACAATATTTAATGGCTTCATTATGCCTACCTTGTTTTGAATACGTAGGCTCTTAAAGCAATGCTATCAAGGGGACCAGTAGGTCCTTCTGGCACGTTATAGCCAATAATAATTGAAGTGCCACCAGCATTTGCTGCCAATTCTTTGGCATATTCAAGTGATTCTTGTTTACCTTTTTCAATATTCTCTGGTGCATCACTACTATAATGTAAGGCAGTATTTATTAAGCCAATGTAATCGCTGTCAAGCGGAACGTTATCAGTTACTTTTATATTTTGAACATTAGTGACTGCATAGGTTTGATCAGTTTGAGGGAGAAAGACCCCATGCGCTTCAATTTTAGGGTTTTGATAAATAGCAAAAGCAATTATAAGTATAATAATAACAATTGCTCCATTAAGGATATTCTGCTTTGTTGTGTTTAGTTTCATAGAAGTAGCATTAAGATGATAAGTTGTTAATAATGATATCATAATGCCCTTATGATACCACCTTCGCACATAGATATAATTATCACTTTCAATCTCTATGGCTGTTATGGCAAGCCTATTGAAAATGAATTTGTTAAACTGTGGAAAAATTAAATATACATTGGTTAAAAACATGCAGCAAATTGTTCAATATATATCTGACTTTAAACATGATTCACCAGCAATGTTTCACTTTATTCTTGCGGCAGCAATATTCATGACCGTCATCATTGTAAATATTTTAATACGCTCAGTATTAAATCACCTAGAGAAAAAGTATGCCGATCATAAAGTTCTTTTTAGCATCTTAAATTATTCAGCAAATAGACCATTAAGGCTGATTAGTTGGATTGTTGGATTATGGGGTGTTATATCTTTAGTTTTGCTTTGGATAAGTAAAGAGTTATCTGGATATTCACCGATTGTAACAACTATTGTGCAGCTAGGTTTGTTAGCAACCTTTATTTGGATGTTATTTCGTCTTAAACGAAGAGTGAAAGCACATTTCATTAAAAAACATACTCGCACTGATGGAGGATATAATGACTTTAGCGTTATTGAGTCACTTGCTCTGGTTGCAAATATTGTTATTATTGTTATTGCCTTTTTTAGCATACTTGCGATTATACATTTTCCATTAAGTGGTTTTGCTGCAATAGGCGTGGTAGGTGGTTTTGCGACTTATGCTTTAGCACAGGCTAATGCTATTTTAATCTCAAATATTTTTGCTGGGTTAGCATTGTATTTTGATCGACCTTTTGCTGTAGGTGATTGGATTGCAGCTGACAATGGTAAGATAAATGGAACTGTTACAAAAATTGGACTTAGATTAACAACAATTATTGGGTTTGATAGACGGCCAATCTATGTGCCAAATTCTATTTTTAACTCAACCGCAACGATTAATCCGTCCCGTATGTCTAATCGTCGTATCCTTCAATATATTGGTATTCGTTATGATGATTTTCATTTGCTTGAAGGTGTATTAAAAGATATTAAAGACTATTTATTAAATCATGAAGAAATTGATACAACTGCAACGACTTTAGTTAATCTTGTTAATGGTAGTACAGATATGGGTTCAAGCACGGAAGGCTGTTTTGGTAGCTCTTCGATTAATTTTATGGTTTATACCTTTACCAAGACCGTTAACTGGGTTAAGTTCCAAAATGTTCAAGATGAAATTATGATTGGCATAGGTAGAATTATTGAGAAGAATGGCGCTGAGATTGCGTTCTCTACTTCTACATTGCATATCCCTGACGGTATTGCAATTAATTCACCTGATCAGCAAGTTGAGCACGAGCGCTTATAAAGAATCTCATATTGTTTTCGTGATCTGATAAAAATTCGTGTAGAATACTTTTCATTAGTACTCTATGTTATATTTTTTATAATGCAAGATCGTAAAAAAGTTGAACAATCTAATACGTCAGGTAATGATAAAATCCATAAACTTCTCGCAAATGCAGGCTTAGGCTCTCGTAGGGAAATGGAGAAGTGGATTGAAGCTGGTCGTATTAAAATTAATCGTCGTATTGCTAAGGTTGGTGATCGCGTTACTAGTGAAGATAAAGTCTTTGTGGATGACAAGCCGCTCTCACAAAGAGGTGTGTTTTTATCTCGACCGAGGGTTATTCTTTATAATAAACCTGAGGGTATTATCTGTACACGTAAAGATCCAGAAGGTCGTAAAACGGTATTTGATGCTTTACCAATACTAACCAAATCTGGACGCTGGGTTTCTGTTGGGCGTTTGGATATTAATACATCTGGCTTATTGTTATTTACAACTGATGGTGAGTTGGCAAATAGATTGATGCATCCTTCGTATGAAATAACGCGTGAATATGCAGTAAGAATATATGGAGAAGTCTCAAACGATGATTTTAATCGTATAAAAGAAGGCGTTGAAATTGATGGTAAAATAGCAAAATTTACATCAATTGTAGCACAAGAGACTAGTGCTAATAATCACTGGTATCACTGTTCTATTCAAGAGGGGCGTAATAGAGAGGTCAGAAAAATATGGGAAAGCCTTGGTGTGCAAGTGAGTCGTTTAATTAGAGTTGCTTATGCTGGTATTGCCTTACCAAAAGCGTTGCATATTGGAAGAGCAGAAGAGTTAATGCCAAGTGAGGTGAATGCATTAAGAAAGCTGGTTGGTCTGCATAAATATGATTTCCCAGAAAAAATGAATATTAATAAAAGAAGAAGAATATAAATTTAAGATTAAACATATACCAAACTCACAAGTTTTTAAATGCGAATAACTTGTATGCAGTGTGCTTTTCTTGTAACATGCACTGCGCTTCTCGCTACATTCATGGGGAATGATAGCTTATCAAGAGTGATAATCCATAGGGAGTTTATATGTTACGTCATTATGAAGTTGTATTTATCGTACATCCTGATCAAGCTGACCAGATTTCAGCAATGATCCAAAAATACCGTGAGATCATTGAATCTCGTGGTGGTAAAATCCACAGACTAGAAGAGTGGGGTCGTCGTCAATTAGCCTATCCAATTGCAAATTTACATAAAGCAAACTATGTTTTAATGAACATTGAGTGTAATCAAGAATCACTTGATGAGTTAAACGAAGCATTCAGATTTAATGATGCAATTTTACGTCGTTTAGTTATTAAACGTAAAGAAGCAATCACTGAGCCATCTGTTATGATGGCTGAAAAAGACAGAAAAATAGAGGCTGTGTAAGTTATGAGTATGAATCGTCGTAAAAAAGTTTGTCGTTTTAAAATAGAAGGCGTTAAAGAAATTGATTATAAAGATATCAACACTTTAAAAGCGTACATTACTGAAACTGGTAAAATTGTACCAAGCCGTATTACTGGAACAAGTGCTAAATATCAACGTCAATTAGCGACTGCAGTCAAGCGCGCGCGCTTTTTAGCATTATTTCCTTATTGTGATAGCCACTATTAATCAACAGGTGATATAAGGATTTAAAAATGGAAATTATTTTAAAAGAACGTGTTGAAAACCTAGGTAAGCTAGGTGATGTTGTGAATGTTAGATCTGGCTATGCTCGTAACTTTTTAGTACCTAAAGGTAAAGCAGTTATGGCAACTAAAGCTGTCTCTTATACACATCTCCGAGCCCACGAGACAGGCAGAAATCT
>CAJXRW010000008.1 GCA_913060525.1 uncultured Gammaproteobacteria bacterium | reverse complement strand
GATCTACACAGAGTAGATCGTCGGCAGCGTCAGATGTGTATAAGAGACAGGCGAACAAGCCTGGGTGTCGAGTAATAGCCCTTAATGCTAAAGGGGGCTGTGAAAAATTATCACGAAAAATGATTGATGCTTATACTAAATTTGTTGGGATTTATGGGGCTCGTGGTCTTGCTTATATTAAGGTCAATGATAAGTCTAAAGGGCGTGATGGTCTGCAGTCTCCTATTGTTAAGAATATACCTGACGATGTGCTTAACCATTTAATTGAGCGTATGAATGCAGAAAATGGCGATATTCTATTTTTTGGTGCAGATAAGGAAAAGGTAGTTAATGATGCGATGGGTGCCTTTCGTGTGAAGGTAGGCCATGATCTTGGTATGGCCACTAAGGAATGGGCGCCATTGTGGGTTATTGATTTTCCAATGTTTGAGAAAATTGAGGGTGGCTTGCATGCGCTTCATCATCCATTCACATCACCCTCTGAAGGTGCTGATTTGGATGGTGACCCCCTGAAGATTAATTCACGGGCTTATGATATGGTTATTAATGGGTATGAAGTGGGTGGTGGTTCTATCCGTATCCATAATCAAGGTATTCAGCAAAAAGTATTTAAGTTGCTTGGAATTTCAGAAGAAGAAGCCCAAGAAAAATTTGGCTTTCTATTAAATGGATTAAAATATGGTGCACCACCTCACGGGGGTATTGCATTTGGTTTGGATCGATTAGTAATGTTACTTACCAATACCGATAATATTCGTGATGTAATTGCATTTCCAAAAACTCAAACAGCTAGTTGCATGATGACATCTGCCCCATCCGAGGTGGAGTTACCACAGCTTCAAGAGCTTGGTATTCGCGTGGCAAAAATAAACAAAGAAAATCAAGCTTAATTTTTTAACAAAAAAAGTTAGCAGGAACCTTGCTGATTTTATTAGTGCAGGACTTCTAGTGTTACGGCACCATAAGTAAAGCCACTACCGAATGCACACAGTGCTATATTGTTTCCAACTTTAGTATCATCCATTGTTTCTGCCATACCTATTGGAATGGTGCAAGATGAAGTATTGCCGTAATGAGCAATGTTGCTATATAAAGAATCTTTCTTGAGCTTCAAACGCTTTTCGATGGCATGAGAAATTCTTTGATTCGCTTGGTGAGGAATGACAAGGTCTAGTTCTTCAAGTGTTAGGTTTGATCTCTGGCAGCACTTGTATAATATCATCGCCATGTGTTTTACTGCGTAGGTAAATAATTGTTTGCCTTTTAGGGTAATTGAATGGTCTTCAGTTTTAACTGTTGGGATATTTAGAATCGAGCCATCTTCAGCTGTAGACAATAAAGAGATCCGGTTAATTTTTGCTTTGGCCTGAGAAAGGTGATTCTCACCCATCATGATGGTTGTAGTGGCAGCATCTGCAAACAGAAAAGCAGTATCAAAATCCTTTGGATTAATGCGTTTTGATAAAGCCTCGGCAGTAATAACCATGACTCTAGCATTGGGTCGAGTTTTTAGGTAATTATTAGCTTGCTGTAGAGCATATAGGTAGCCACTACAGGCAGCATTGATATCCAGTGCTTGAACAGAATGTTCACCATAAGTTTTATATAGTTCATGCAAAACAAGACAGGCCATAGATGGCGATACATATTCTTCCGGCGTACAGGTTGCACAAATTATTGAATCAATATCCTGTAAGCGTAGGTTATTTTTCTTTAATGCTTCTAATGCCGTATCAGTTGCGATTGAAACTAGAGACTCACCTTCAGCTAACCAGTTTCTGCTTTTAATTCCAGTCAAGTTGACAATATCTTCATTCGTTTTATCTGGGAAATTTACCAGTAATTCTTTATTCTCTACCACTCTTGAGCCTGTTTTAAATACGGGTACACTAATACCAACAGAATGAATGATTTTTTTGAAATACATATCATCTGTAGTGGCGCTACTTTTGCTTGATACACGGGTTAGAATTGCTTTCTTCTTGGTTCTAGCAAGACCAGGAGCTAAAGCTGTGTTTTCTGGGAGTTTGATTTGTAATAGTTTTTCCCCAACAATGGCTTGTTCATCTTCTTTTACGTATATATCTGTAACAGTTCCTGTGACTGGTGCAAGTATTTCACCCGCCGATTTGCTTGCTTCAGTTTCTACTAGTATATCGCCAGCCTCAACTTCGTCTCCAACATTTACTTTTAGGTCTATAATTTTGACAGATTCATCTGATGGGCTTGAGCCAATAACTTCAACATCAAATAACGAATTATCAGTAAGTTGTTTGACTCTCCATTCAACCCCGATTCCTAATAAATCGCAGGCTGCGGTAAGTGCCTTTTCATACGAAGGTAAAACTGCTAGTTGATTTGGGAAATTACATGGTGTGTATGTATCGGGACGAGTAATACGTTTTGCCTGGATTGGTCTATTGCAATGCTCAACAACAGTTGCGATTATGTCACCACCAACACCACAGGTTGCGTTGTCTTCATGCAAAACAACAAGTTTCCCTGTTTTCTGAACGGATGCTATGATCGTTGCGGCATCGTATGGTTTAATTGTTCTCAAATCGATTATTTCAGCATCGGCATTTACAGTCTCTAGGGATTCAGATACTTCTTGGCAAATTGAAACGGTATTTCCCCATCCGACTAAAGTGATATCGCTACCAGGTTTAATAATTCTGGCTTTTCCTACTGGAATTAGGTGTTTGTTTACATCTGGAGAGGTTGTATCTGCAATGCTGCCATTATTTAAAAGTTTTTTGGGGTATAAGAATACGGAAGGTCTTTTTGACGCAAAAGCTGCGTTTAGCAGTCCAGCCGCATCTCCAGCATTTGCTGGCATATATACATCGATACCTGGTATGTGGGCATAAGTTGCTTCATTTGTTTGAGAGTGAAACGGACCTAATCCAGGGCGGTATCCACCACAAGCTGCAAAAACGATAACAGGGCACTCCCAACTTCCATTTGTACGCCAATACATGGTGCCAAGTTCAGTCATAATTTGATTATAAGCGGGTGGCATGAAGTCAGCAAATTGTATGAAGGCAACAGGTTGTTTGCCTGCTAGTGCCATACCTGTTGTAATACCTAGAATAGTTGACTCAGACAATGGAGAATTCTCCACACGACCAGGAAAATCAGTTGATAGACCTTTAGTTACTCCGAAGACATCACCTTTTTTATCTTCAATATCTTCGCCAAGTAGGCAAACATTTTCATTTGTGCTTAATTGGTGTCTGAAAACATTACGCATTGCTTCAAGCATGCTAAGTCTCTTCTCGCTTGTTTGATTGCCACGGTATTCCGGTGAAGTAGCTTCTAATTCAGGTGGTAGAGGACGCTCTGCAACAAATGTAGGTTCTGGTTCAGAACCATTTCTGGCAGTATTTACAGCTTGTTTGACAACTTGTTTTACTTGCGCCTCAATGGCATCTAGCTCGTCTTCACTGATACCTTGCTCAAGTAAGTATTTTTTACTTATTTTAACTGGATCATTCTCATCTATGGCTTTTTGAACCTCAGCCTCAGTTCTGTATAGCAGCTGATTGTCAGCATTTGAATGATTTGATAATCGATCAACATTAAATATAATTATCTCAGGTGAACGAGTTTCTCTCATTCTGGAGATAACCGCTTCTATTTTATCATGAGCTTCTAATGGTTTTTTCCCATCAAGCCTGGTAATAGGTAAGTTGTAGAATTCCTTTGGTTTTATACCGCCAGGTAATGAGAAAAATGTTTTACCTATTGTTTTAGTGGAAATTGCTAGTTCATTATTATGAATAAAAAACAATACAGGCAGATTGCTTCTGGTTGCTTCCGCAATTGCTTCAAGATATTCCCCTTGTTGTGTTGTACCATCACCAGTAGAGCAAATAACAATTGGCTTTTTAGGGTGATTTTTAATGCTTTTGGCAATACCTGCTGCTTGTAGGGCATTGTTACCAACAGGACCTACCAGGCTGGTAATATTTAGTGCCGCATCACTCATGTGTGATACCATTTGGCGTCCAGCTGAGTGTGACTCAGCTTTACATAATGCGCTATAAAAAAACTGTTCATTTGACATGCCGCGAGCAAGCATGAGTGCCTTGTCTCTATAGTGGCAGCATAACCAGTCGTGGCTATTTAAAAATACATTTAAAATTGCACTGCCCTCGTGACCTCTGCTTGAGGCCAAAAAATTTGCTTCCCCGCTATTTACGAGTTCAGCCTCTGTGTTGTCGGACTCGCGTGAAGCAATCATGTTTTCGTATGTTTTAAGCAATGAAGTAAGTTTTTTGTCAGCCATTTTTTCTCTCTATCTTTCCGAGTAAGTTAAATTACTAGAATTTAAATAAATTGATATAAATGCATGTTAGCCATTTTTTGCTAATTTTACAAAAGATAGGGAGTGAATTTAGATTTAAATTGGAGCGGGAAACGAGACTCGAACTCGCGACCCCAACCTTGGCAAGGTTGTGCTCTACCAACTGAGCTATTCCCGCAAATTGGCGCGCCCGGAAGGAGTCGAACCTCCGACCGCCTGGTTCGTAGCCAGGTACTCTATCCAGCTGAGCTACGGGCGCGTAATTACTGAACGAAGAGGATTATAGGATTGTCGTGTATCGATGTCAATTAATTTGTGAAATAGATATTAAGATTAAGTGGGTTGAGCTGACAGCTTAAGGAGTTTTGTATGGATTGATTTAACCTCTGCTTGAAGCTCTGGGATGCTTAATGATGTGTTTACGATGCAAAAGTTGGATATCTCGTAACGTTCGGTGCTAGTTGCCTGACTGTCAATAATTTTCTTTGCTAACTCTGAGCTAATATTATCTCTTGCTGTGAGGCGTTCAATTTGAATGTGTGGAGGCACTTCTATGGAAATAATTTTTTGGATAAAGGTATATTCAATTAATATTTTTTTATTTAATAGGGGGATGTCTAATATGCAGTATGGTGATTGAGCTGCTTTAGCTGACTTAAATAACTGGTCTCTAACAATTGGATGGATAAGATTTTCAAGCCATATTTTTTCAGTTGGCTGATCAAAAATAATTTCTTTAAGTTTAGCTCTATTCAGTGAGTTGTCAGCGAGTAATATATCTTTGGAATAACGATTGATGATGGCTTCTAAGCCTTCTGAGTTTGGTGCGACGGCTTGTTTTGAAATTATATCTGCACAGAATGTATCAATCCCAAGTTTTTCAAACTCTCTTCTAACTGTTGACTTTCCTGAAGCGATGCCTCCTGTTAAACCGACCGCATACATTATTTCTTTCCCGCTAATGTTCTATTTGTTATGCTTAATAATTAAGAATAGCGAATAAGAAAATAAATGAGCAATAGTTTTTACCATCAAGATATTGTTACGGTTCAAGATTTTTCCAGAGAACAAATAGAATTGATTTTGGATACAGCAGAGAGATTAAAGCATTCTCCAATATACCATTTACTAAAAGATAAAGTGGTTGCAACTTGTTTCTTTGAGGCCTCTACGAGAACAAGGCTATCTTTTGAAGCAGCTGTTTATAGGTTAGGTGGGAATGTAATCGGCTTTGCTGATGGCGGGAATACATCATTGGGTAAAAAAGGTGAGTCTTTGGAAGATACCATTCGTATGGTTGAGTGTTACTCCGATGCAATTATTATTCGTCATCCTGATATTGGGTCGGCGCAAATTGCGGCTGACACTTCTTCAAAGCCTGTTATTAATGCTGGAGACGGTGCTAATCAGCATCCTACGCAGACTCTGCTGGATTTATTTACAATCAGAGAGCACTTTAATCAAATTGATGGGCTTAAGATAGCAATGTTAGGTGATTTAAAATATGGTAGAACGGTTCATTCTTTAGCTAAAGCATTGGTTAATTATAATGTTGAGGTAATATTTTGTCCACAGACAGGTTTTGAAATGCCAGAGTCAATTTGCCAAATTTTAGATGAGCATAAAATGACATATTATACGAATAATAATCTACCTGAAGTTTTAGAGTCAGCGAATGTGATTTATATGACAAGGTGTCAAAAAGAACGATTATCTGAAAATGAGAAAGAAATTGATAAAATTATCTTAACTGCTACCTTATTGAAGAAACATGCATTAAGTGATGCTTGTGTCATGCACCCTTTGCCAAGGGTTGATGAAATTGATGTTTCTGTCGATAAAACACCGTATGCTAAATACTTTCAGCAAGCAGGTAATGGGTTGTATGTTAGGCAGGCAATTCTGAAATTATTGTTATGTAAGTAACTTAAGCTGTTGTGGTTACTTTTTTGGATTGTGCTGTCCAGCTTCTTGATAATAAGTTATCCAGGTTCAATTTGTTCGTGGTGAAATTTTCGCTTTCACAAAACATTTGTACTGGCTCTGGTTGGAAGAATGTATAATTATATTTTCTGGCAATTCTACGCAAGTTGCTTACGCTGCAGTTAATCATTTCTGCAATCTCAAAAGTTTCTAGACCTTCATCAACACATTTTTGGAAAAATTCTACAACAGTACAGTTATATAATTTTTTGATACGAGCTTCTACAGTTAGACCTTTCATCCAATATCTCCTTGGTATTTGATTCATCCATGTTAAGCGGCATTCCTTGCCAACTTGTGTTTTAATTTACATTAACCATTTAAAGAAATCCAGTATTTGGTTGAGAAATTTATCAAAGCTTTAAAATGGGTATTAAAACAGTTAGTTTTACCTGTTAAAAATTAATATTTATGTAATATTTATAGTTAGGGCGTAAAATTTACTAAAACTGATAGGCTGGTTGGCAATTAATATGAGAATAGACCTTAGTTACATTGAAGAAAACCATGTTAAAAGTTGCGTGGATAAATTAATTAATAACTATATGAAAAACAATGTGAATATTGGGTTTGATGTTTACATGAATCATGCATTATATGACCCAAATTATGGCTATTATAGTAGTGGTAGCCATAAGATTGGTAAAATGGGGGATTTTATTACTGCTCCTGAGATATCACCAATATTTGCTAAATGCTTTGCACAAGCTAGTCGAAATATAATAAAAATGTATAAAAATCCTGTGGTTATGGAAATTGGAGCAGGGCTTGGTACATTTGCTGTTGATTATTTTGAGGAGCTGATAAATTTAAATATTCCTATCACAAAATATTATATATTAGAGCCAAGTTCTGATTTGCGGCATGTGCAGCAAAATTACATAAAAGAGAGGATTCCTTGCTATTTTGATTCTTTTGAATGGGTTACACAATTACCTCATAAATCATTCGATGGAATTATTTTTGCAAATGAAGTTTTGGATGCCATGCCTGTCAAGCTTTTTGAGAAGAAAAAAAATGGTGTAAAAGAATTATCAGTCGTCATGACTGGTGAAAAAAAAATAGAATTTAAAATGACAGATGCATCAGCTGACTTGCAGCATGAAGTGGACTTAATTGAAGATTGTGTTGGTGAGTTAGGTGATTCGTATCGTTCGGAGGTGAATTTATGGGTAGCACCATGGTTATGTTCTTTGTCAGAATGTTTAAATTCAGGTGTTATACTATTGTGTGATTATGGGTATAGCCGCAGTGAGTATTATCATCCCCAACGGAACATGGGGACATTGGAGTGTTATTTTCGACATCAGGTTCATGATGACCCATTAATTTTAACTGGATTACAGGATATTACGGCTCACGTTGATTTTACTCGGGTGGCTGAAGCCGCAGAATCATGTGGGTTGGACATTGAAGGGTATACGACACAAGGTTTTTTTCTGACGGAAAATAATTTAAAACATTATTTAGATGAAATAGCGAACGGTGATGAATCGGATGCTCAAAAGATCCAGTCGGTTAAAAAATTAATCATGCCATCAGGGATGGGTGAAGTGTTTAAGGTAATGGCATTATCTAAAAACTATGAGGGTGAGATCACTGGTTTTGATAGTTATGACTTTACTCATGTTCTTTAAGAGGAGGTTTTTGCTTATAATATTAAGTGTTCGGTATTATATTGTCGTTTTGTCGCTGAGTTGCTTTCTATATGGTTATTCACAGCCTAATAATCCGCATTCAAAAAGAGATGACAATACGCTATATACCGTTTTTTCTGAGCGACCAAAACACTTAGACCCAGCTAAGTCTTATTCAGCAGATGAGTATGCCATTATTGCACAAGTATATGAACCCCTGTATCAATACCATTATTTAAAAAGACCGTATGAACTAGAACCATTAACAGCAAGAGCCATGCCGGAAATTGTATATCGCGATAAATCAGGGGCAATTTTATCCAGGGATGCGACTGGCGATCAGGTAGCAACATCAACCTATATTATTAAGCTAAAAAAAGGTATTAAGTATGCTCCTCATCCAGCATTTATTCAGGATACAAGCACTAACAAGTTGAAATTTCATAACTTAAGCGGTGAGAGTGTTGGAGCGGATTTTGGAATTTATGATTTTGAACAATTAGAGACAAGAGAGTTGACGGCTCAAGACTATGTTTATCAGATTAAACGTCTGGCAAATCCAAAAATACATTCACCAATCGCAGGCATAATGGCCAGTATTATTGTCGGATTTTCTGAATACCAACAAGAATTGTCCAAATGGTATAAGGTGCAGGGTAATGAAAAGATGGATTTAAGGGAATATGATCTCAAGGGCGTTAAAGCTGTTGATAAATATACGCTTGAAATTACGATTAACGGGAAATATCCACAATTTATGTATTGGTTAGCTATGCCATTTTTTGCACCAATGGCTTGGGAGGTGGATGCTTTTTACCAGCAAGAAATTTTGCAGGAAAATAATCTTACGTTAGATTGGTATCCAGTTGGCACAGGGCCATATTATCTTGTTGAAAACAATCCTAATCGTCGCATGGTTTTACAGCGTAATCCTAATTTCCATGTTGAGTATTATCCAACAACTGGAGAGGTTGGTGATGTTGAAGCGGGTTATTTGGATCGGGCTGGGCAGCAATTACCTTTTATTGATACCATCGTATTTTCGCTTGAAAAAGAAAGCATCCCAATGTGGAATAAATTTCTTCAAGGATATTATGACCGCTCAGGGATTAGTTCTGATGCCTTTGACCAAGCAGTTCAGTTTACCAATGAGGGTGAGGTGGAAATAACTGAAGAAATATCTGAACGTGGTATCACTTTAAAAACAACTATCCAGCCAAGCATTTTCTACTGGGGTTTTAACATGTTAGATCCAGTGGTAGGCGGGTATTCTGAGAATCAGAAAAAGTTAAGACAAGCGTTATCGATTGTCTTTAATGTTGAAGAATTCATATCTATTTTTATGAATGGACGCGGTGTTCCAGCGCAAGGCCCAATTCCAGTGGGTTTGTTCGGGAATGATGGTAAGTTTAATTTAACAGTTTATCGTGCACAAGAACAACAAATCAGAAGGTCGCTGGACGATGCTAAAAAGTTGTTAACGCAAGCGGGCTATCCTGATGGGGTGAATAAAAAAACTGGTAAGCCATTGGTTTTAAATTTAGACGTTATTTCTAATAGCGGTCCAGATGATAAAGCACAGCTTTCTTGGTTACGGTCACAGTTTAAAAAATTGGGTATTCAGTTAAACGTAAGAGCAACACAATACAATCGTTTTCGTGAGAAAGTTAGAACAGGTCAGGTCCAAATGTATTCTTGGGGCTGGAATGCAGATTATCCTGATCCAGAGAACTTTTTAATGCTTCTATATGGACCAAATGCTAAAGTAAAATATGGGGGTGAAAATGCGTCTAATTATCAAAATGATAAATATGACCAGCTTTATGAGCAAATTAACCAAATGGAAAACTCTCCTGAACGCCAAACATTAATTTATAAAATGGTTGATATCTTGCGTGAAGATTCTCCTTGGATTTGGGGGTTTCATCCAAAAAGTTTTACGTTGTCACATGCTTGGAATAGTGCAGCAAAGCCGAACGCAATGGCAAATAATACACTTAAGTACGCAAAAATTGATGTAAAGCGTCGAAAAGTAGCGCAAAAACAATGGAATCAAGCTGATTACAAGCCAATTTTAATTGTGTTGTTTGTTTTGGTGGTTTTTAGTATTCCTGTTGTGGTAACTTATTGGCGGAAAGAAAGAACACCGCCCAAGAAAATATCAGATAAATAGAATTAAGGAGAATATTTTGGCTAGTAATCAACATCATTTGCTATGCAATCGTGCAAGTAATTTGCCTGAACATATTTTTCGTCAATATGATATCCGAGGAATTGTTAGTAATGAATTAACAGCAGGCGTAGCTCATGATATTGGCTTGGCTATTGGGTCAGAAATTATTGCAGCTGGTCAAAATAGTGTGATGATTGGACGAGACGGACGCCTTTCTGGCCCTAAGATTACTTCTTCAATTCGCTCTGGTATTTCAAAGACGGGCTGTGAAGTGATTGATATTGGTGTCGTCCCTACACCGGTATTATATTATGCGGCAAAAACCATGGGTAATGGTTCAGGTGTTATGGTGACGGGTAGTCATAATCCTAAAGACTATAATGGGATCAAAATGGTTATCGCTGGACATACCTTGTACGGAGAAGGTATCCAGAAGCTGAAAAATCGAATTTTGACAGGTGATCTCGTAGCAGGTAAGAAGCTTGGTAAACAAAAAGAAAGAGCGGTAACTTGGGAATATATTAACAGTGTAGATGAGGGTATCGAGCTTGGTCGTAAACTAAAAGTGGTTGTAGATGCGGGTAATGGTGTTGCAGGTGATTGTGCCCCAGATTTGTTTCGAGAAATCGGTTGTAGCGTTGATGAGGTTTATTGTGAAATTAATGGTCATTTTCCAAATCATCATCCTGACCCAAGTAAGCCAGAAAATTTACAGGATTTAATTAATCGCGTTAAAAAAATTGGTGCGCATATTGGGTTGGCGTTTGATGGTGATGGTGATCGTCTTGGTGTGGTAACACCAAAAGGTAAAATCATTAATGCAGATCGCCAATTAATGCTTTACGCAAGAGAGATGCTGAAAAAGAATCCAGGCGCTAAAGTTCTATATGATGTGAAGTGTACGAAGCATATGGAGTCTTTTATTAAAGCAGCAGGTGGTGAGCCAGAAATGTGTCAGACTGGACATGCGTTGGTTAAAAAGAAAATGAAAGAAACCAATGCCGCTTTAGCAGGCGAAATGAGTGGGCATATCTTTTTTAATGATCGTTGGCATGGGTTTGATGATGGATTATATACTGGAGCCAGGTTGCTAGAAATACTGTCAAATACAAACTTAAATGCGGATGAATTATTCGATGCGATCCCAGATAGCATTAGCACACCTGAGATTAATGTTAAAATTGATGAAAATAAAAAATCACCAATAATGTCTTATTTAAACAAGACAGTATCTGGCAAGTTTCCTAATGGTCGTATTATTACCATTGATGGTATTCGTGTTGAATTAGAAAATGGTTGGGGATTGATTCGTCCATCAAATACTTCTCCTGTGTTGGTGCTACGTTTTGAAGCAGATACAGAAAATGATTTGAGTCAAATAAAGGAAGCTTTTGAGTCTTGGTTAGAGGAAGCTACTAGAAGTATTTAAATATCAAAAGTAAGGTAAGTTTTAAAAAAATTTTGCCTGTGATCTATAAGCCATGTCAGGTAGATTGTGCTAAGCTAAGTGATAGTCTATCTTTAGTTTGAATATACTCTTATGTCAGAATCTGCGAATGAAATTTTACCTATTCAAATTGAGCAAGAATTAAAACAATCATATCTTGACTACGCAATGAGCGTTATTGTTGGTCGCGCATTACCAGATGTTAGAGATGGTTTAAAGCCAGTTCATCGGCGTGTACTTTATGCCATGAAAGAATTGGGTAATGATTATAATAAGCCGTATAAAAAATCAGCTCGTGTTGTTGGGGATGTAATTGGTAAATATCATCCACATGGCGATACTGCTGTGTATGATACTATAGTCAGAATGGCGCAAGATTTCTCAATGCGTTATATGTTGGTCGATGGTCAGGGTAACTTTGGTTCTGTTGACGGTGACTCTGCTGCCGCAATGCGTTATACCGAAGTGCGCATGTCTAAGTTGGCGCACAGCTTACTGATTGACTTGGATAAGGAAACCGTTAATTTCTCACCAAACTACGATGAAACGGAAACTATTCCTGATGTCTTACCGACTCGCGTACCAAATTTATTGATTAATGGATCATCTGGAATTGCTGTAGGTATGGCAACCAACATTCCGCCACATAATTTAAATGAAGTGGTGAATGCGGTTCTGGCATTAATTGATAGTCCCGATTTAACAATTCCAGAGTTAATGGAATATATTCCAGGCCCTGACTTTCCAACAGCGGCATTTATTAATGGTCGTTCTGGAATTGTAGATGCCTATAAAACTGGTCGTGGTCGTGTCATTATGCGAGCAAGAGCAGAGATAGAAAAAGATAAAAAAACAGATAGAGAACGGATTGTTGTTACCGAGCTGCCATATCAAGTTAATAAAGCGCGGTTAGTAGAAAAAATAGCTGAATTGGTTAAAGATAAAAAAATTGAAGGTATATCTGAGCTTCGAGATGAATCCGATAAAGATGGTATGCGTGTTGTGGTTGAAATACGTAGAGGCGAAGTGCCAGAGGTTATATTGAATAATCTGTATATTCAAACACAAATGCAGCTTAGTTTTGGTGTGAACATGGTGGCGCTTGAAGATGGCCAACCAAAATTATTAAATTTAAAACAAGTGTTAGAAGCTTTTGTCAAACATCGTAAGGAAGTAGTTACTCGCAGAACAATATTTGAATTGCGTAAAGCGCGTGAGAGAGCACATATTTTAGAAGGTTTGGCAATTTCATTAACTAATATCGATGAAGTCATTGCCTTAATTAAGGCGTCAAAAACACCTGCTGAGGCGAAAGAGGGTTTATTGGCTAGAAAATGGAAAGCTGGAATTGTTGTTTCCATGATCGGAGATATTGAGTCCAGTCTTTATAGACCAGATGGACTGGTATCATTTTACGGCTTACATGGTGAAGAATATCAATTGTCACCCACGCAAGTTGATGCCATTTTAGAGTTACGCCTGCATCGATTAACAGGTTTAGAGCAAGATAAAATTCTTAATGAGTTTGCTGAGATCATTGAAAAGATTAAAGAATTAATTGCGATTCTGCGTGATGTAAATAGATTATTAGCAGTAATTCGTGAAGAGTTGGAAGAAATCAAAGAACAGTTTGGTGATGAAAGACGTTCTGAGATTATCGCATCTCAAGTTGATCTGGGCTATGAAGATTTAATCGCTGAAGAACAGATGGTGGTTACTTTGTCTTTTGATGGTTATGTTAAAACGCAAGCCTTATCAGAGTACCGTTCTCAAAGAAGGGGTGGTCGGGGTAAATCAGCCACAAAAATGAAATCAGAAGATTTTATTGCAAAGCTTGGTGTAGCCTCAACTCACGATACGATGTTGTGTTTTTCAACGTTAGGTAAAATATATTGGTCTAAGGTGTATGAGTTTCCTCAAGCTGGAAGGCAATCAAAAGGTAAGCCAATTAAC
The DNA here is from genome assembly GCA_913060525.1 of uncultured Gammaproteobacteria bacterium. Classification (GTDB taxonomy): domain Bacteria; phylum Pseudomonadota; class Gammaproteobacteria; order Francisellales; family Francisellaceae; genus CAJXRW01. The sequence continues at coordinate 5,245 of CAJXRW010000008.1, read as the reverse complement.
AATATCTTGCCTTTAGAGCAAGGTGAAAAAATTACAGCGATGATCGGTGTTTCAGAATTCAAAGATGATCTGTTTATTTTCATGGCTACTAAAAAAGCAGTGGTCAAAAAGGTCAGCTTAAGTGCATTTTCTCGTCCGCGTAAGATGGGAATCTATGCATTATCCATAGATGAAAACGATGAGTTAATGGATGTTGTTATGACGGATGGAAATAAAGAAATCATGATGTTTTCTGATGCGGGTAAAGCAATTCGTTTTGATGAGGGACAAGTTAGAGCGATGGGCAGGACTGCTCGTGGTGTTAGAGGAATGAGACTATCTAACGATGCAAAAGTGGTCGCATTGCTGGCAACAGACCCAGATGCTGGCGTGGTGTTAACGGCGACTGAAAATGGTTACGGAAAACGCACCGCTGTATCAGAATATCGTTGTACATCTCGAGGTTCTCAAGGTGTGATTTCAATTTCTACTTCAGATCGAAATGGTGGTGTTGTATCAGCTGTATTGGTAAATGATACGGATGATGTCATGTTAATGACAGACCAAGGTACGCTGGTAAGAACGCCTGTTTGTGATATTCGCGAAACGGGACGTTCAGCTCAAGGCGTAACCTTAATTAATCTTAATGCTGGTGAAAAACTTGTTACACTACAGACTATTCAGGAAGATGAAGAGACTGAGTGTGAGGTTGAATGCATTAGTGTTCAAGAAAATTTGGATGGAACACCAGCTATCGATGATAGTAATGCTTCTAATGATCAGGATGACTCATCTCCAATTATTGAAGAATAAATTTAAGTATGCAAAGCATTACGATATTGGGCTCAACTGGTTCAATTGGTGAAAACACACTAGATATCATTTCACAAAATTCTGATGATTTCTCAGTATTTGCGCTAGCAGCAAATAGCAATGTCGAAAAAATTTATCTTCAGTGTGTTAAGTTTAAGCCAAAATATGTTGTGCTAGTTAATAAGCAGTCAGCATTGCAATTAAAAAATAAATTTAAAAGCAATCATATTAATGATGTTGAAGTGCTTGCTGGTGAGCAAGCGCTTTGTGATATTGCAAAAGATATTAATGTTGATGTAGTAATGGCAGCAATTGTTGGTATTGCTGGTTTACCCTCTGCTTATGCAGCAGTAAAAGCTGGGAAAAAAGTTTTATTGGCAAATAAAGAATCATTAGTAACGGCTGGTGGTTTATTTATGGAAGCGGTTGCTAACCATAATGCGATTCTGTTACCAGTGGACAGTGAGCATAATGCAATTTTCCAGTGTTTACCGCAGAAAAATCCAGTATATAAAGATAAGGTGGTTTCAGAGATTATCTTAACTGCCTCTGGTGGCCCATTCCGTACGAAACCTGTGGCTGATCTTATTCAAGTGACACCTGATGAGGCCTGTGCGCATCCAAATTGGGATATGGGCAGAAAGATATCTGTAGATTCTGCAACAATGATGAATAAAGCGTTAGAAGTTATAGAAGCTTATTGGCTTTTTGGTGTGCCAGTAGAAAAATTATCAGTATTGATTCATCCTCAAAGTATTATTCATTCTATGGTGAAATATGTCGATGGCAGTTTTTTGGCCCAGCTCGGGTCACCAGATATGCGAACACCTATTGCTCACTGTATGTATTATCCAGAAAGAGGAGAGGTGAAGGTTAAGCATCTTGATTTAACTGAAAAAACGCTACACTTTGAAAAGGTAGATTACAGTAGATTTCCGTCAATAAAAATGGTCTTTGACTTACTGGCTGAAAAAAATAATGTCGGAACAATTATATTTAATGCTGTGAATGAACTAATGGTACAGCAATTTCTGGATGGAAAAATCGCATTTACAGATATTGTTAGCAATGTTGCAAAGTACCTTCAAAAGCTTTCATTTCAACCACCTAGGACGATTGAAGAGGTTATTTCTTTAGATAAAGAAATAAGATCGTGTGTCATCCCTACACAATAAAATCAGAGCTGCTATTCTTCATTTGAGGTCTAGGTTAAGTGCCATAGAATTTGATTTGTTGTGTGACAGGGATAGTCAATGTTTTTGGATAAAACAAGGAAGGTATTAGGATTAGCAATACTTGGGTTAATACCTAGTACTTTTGTTTATTCCGCAACATCTGACTTTGTTGTAAATGAAATTGATGTTGAGGGCTTACAGAGAATCTCTATTGGGAGTGTTTATAATAACCTGCCAATTCAAATTGGCCAAACTGTCACGTCTGAGCTGACGTCTGAAGCAATCGCTGATTTGTATGCCTCTGGAAACTTTAGTAATATTAAAATTTATCGTCAAGATGATGCGTTAATTGTTCAAGTACAAGAACGCGCAGCGATTAGTTCGGTTGATTTCACAGGCAATGATGAAATTAAGTCTGAAGACCTGAGAAAAGCATTGATTTCTTCTGGATTAGAGGTTGGTAATATTTATAATCCAGATATTTTAATGCTGGTTAAGCAATCGCTAGAGCAGCAATATTTTAGTTTGGGGAAGTACGCAGTTAGGATTACAACAAAAGTGACCAAACTCGCACGTAACCGTGTCGCAATTAAAATTATTATATCTGAAGGTCTGACGGCAAAAATTGAACGTATTGACTTCATCAAGAATAATAATTTTGAGCAAAGTAAGCTCAGAGATAATATTGTTTTAACGACACCTTCAATGTGGAATTTATGGGGTCTGCTTTCAAATGATGACCAATATTCCATTCAAAGAATGCAAGCATCAATGGAAATGTTACGTTCATTCTATATGAATCAAGGGTATTTGAACTTTAGAGTTGATTCAACACAGGTTGCATTAAATCCGCATAAAGATAAAACATTTATATCATTGAATTTAAGTGAAGGAAAAATTTTCCACGTTAAAAGTATTGATTTAGAAGGTGAATTTATTCTGCCCGAAGCTAAAATTAGGGAGATGATTGATATCAATGCAGGTGATGTTTTTTCTAGACAAAAAATTCTGGATAGTGCCGATAAAATTAAATATGAATTAGGTAATAAAGGCTATGCTTTTGCAAGTGTTAACCCAGTGCCAACGGTTGATCAAGAGCAAAGACTTGTCGGATTAACTTTTTATATTGAGCCTGGTAAAAAAGTATATGTTCGTGAAGTTAATTTCATGGGTAACAATGTTACGAATGACGTGGTATATCGTCAAAACATGCTGTACTCAGAAGGTGGATTGTATAATCAATATATGATTGAGCAGTCAAAAATACGCTTACAACGTTTGCCTTATATTGAAGCAGTTGATATGAAAAAAACACCTGTAGCAGGTACAGATGACCTTATTGACTTAAATTACGATATTAAAGAGCGTAGTGCGAATACCGTATCGGCAAGTATTGGTTATTCTCAATTATATAAATTTATGATTGGCGGTAATTTAGCGATGCCAAACATATTGGGAACAGGTAACCAATTTAATATCGGCGCTCAGCTTTCTGTACCTTATAAATCGTTGAATATATCTTACACCGAACCATTTTTCACAGATTCTGGCATATCGCAAACGGTCGGTGCCTATTTAACCAATGTTAACACGGCTAATACAACCTTAACCAATTATGCCACTAATTCTTATGGTCTTACGCTAGGTTATATTATCCCGATATCGCTAAATAACTCGATTAGTGCAGGTATTGGATATGACCATACAAGACTATTACAGAACGGATCAAATTCCGTAACGGTTAGAGATTTTATAGAGCAGAATGGGTCGGATTATGATACTTATACCGCCAATATAGGCTTTATACGTAATACTACCAATCGAGCATTTTTCCCGACAGAAGGAAATTATTTTAATGTAAATGCAAATGCAGCCATGCCATTTAGCTCGTTAACTTGGTACAAGTTGGGCGTTAGTGACAATTATTATTATTCAATCAGTCAAACATTTACCTTATCTTTAAGTGGTGGCGCACAGTTTGGTCATGGCTATGGTAATACCGATCAATTACCCTTCTTTGACAATTTTATTGGGGGTGGTTGGGGTAGTGTCCGTGGTTACAATCAGGGTGGTTTAGGCCCTGTGGATACATTGTCACCAAATGGTGGTGTTACTAATGCTGATACACAGTGTGGTACGACGGTTGATGGCGCACCAGCTGATTGTAGTGAAGGTAACTCACTAGGCGGTAACTTAAACCTTTATGCCAATTTTGATTTATTATTCCCTGTGCCAGGTGTAGATGACAGTAGTAATATGCGTTTGGGTGTATTTTTTGATGCGGGTAATGTTTATTCGACATATAAGGTGAATACTGCCTGGCCAAACGTAGATCAGCCAACAGGTCCAACGCTTGGTAATCTGGTATATTCGGTGGGTATGGAATTTCTGTGGATTTCACCTTTAGGACCATTGGCATTCAGCTTGGCATTGCCTTTAAACAAACAACCAGGGGTACAAACACAGGTATTCCAGTTTAACTTAGGACAAACTTTCTAAAATAAAAAAATAGGAGTCAATATGAAAAAAATATTATTAACAGCTATAGGTGCAATGACACTGGTTTTTGGTAGTGCTTTTGCAGCAGAGATGAAGATTGCGATCGTTGATTATATGACTATTTATACACAAGCACCTCAGGGTCAAACAACCTTAGAGTCCTTAAAGTCAAAATTACAGCCACAAGTTGAAAGTTTACAGAGTCAACAGCAGGATTTGATGAAAGACATGCAGGCGCTTGAAAAAAATAAGCCTACATTAACAAAAAATGAATATGAGAAACAACGTGGTGACCTGGAGCAGAAAGGACAATCATTTCAAATGCAAGTTCAACAACTGCGTCAACAAGAAATGCAAAAAGAGCAAGGATTAGCACAGGCATTTCAAGAAGCACTGAATGGTGCGATTCAAGATGTAGGTAAGAGTGGCGATTATACAATGATATTGAATTCTCAGGCTGCACCGTACGTGAATCCACAAGACAGTAATATTATTAATGTAACCGAACAAGTTTTAACGATTATGAAAAAATAAGGCTTTGATTTGTTTTTCTTCCAAGTCTTAATTTTTGACTTAATCTGCATATCAACCTGACTTTATATTTCCAAATAAAAATATCTATAAGAAACGTCAAAATAGAGAAAAAAATTAAAAAATAGATATACTTAAATAAAATGAATATTTATTTTTTAATGATGAGACAGGTTCAGCTTCAATATACAGTGCGATCTGTCTCTTATACACATCTCCGAGCCCACGAGACAGGCAGAAATCTCGTA
>CAJXRW010000007.1 GCA_913060525.1 uncultured Gammaproteobacteria bacterium | reverse complement strand
ATCTACACAGAGTAGATCGTCGGCAGCGTCAGATGTGTATAAGAGACAGGTCGTTTATTTATCTTTATTTTATGAACCAGCTTTCTCCAGGCGCGTAGTGCAATTCTAGAAGGTTTTGCCAAAAACATAGCACCGCTTGTTTCAGCAATAACAGAATGGTCTAGCGCCCAACAGTGCGCAGTCTGTGTTGGCAAAACTTCAGCATTTGGATCAATTTTTTCAGAAAGTGTATAAACTCTGGAGCCATTAACAAGACTCGATTTACCACTATCTAATCCGCCCAATAGTATATACCAAGGTAGTTTTTTCTTACGCTCCTTATAATAATTTTTAGAATGCATGAGTGCATTATTGAAGCTCTCTTCAAAGGATTGATCAGCGGGCTCCTCTTCATCCTGCTCACCCAGCTTTCGTTTTCTAATGTATCGCCTTAGTAACTTAAATAACCACTTAACAGAATAATATACCAGAATAAAACCAACAAAAATTACCACGCCCCACCAAAGCGGTATTCTGAAAAATAAACAGGCAAATAGGCTCACAATTGCCAGAACAATCAATAAGGCTAAAATAAATAATACTTTTAGTATTTTCTTAATCATACCTAAAATACCTTAATCAACTTAAGCTTTTAAAATAATCTAATGCCATTGCTTGAATGACTTCATTAAAAACAATTGTAACAATACCAAATGGAATAAGCGGAATAAGCCACCAAACAAACTTTGACCAGAAACTCTTAACTGCGCTTCTTTCACCGCTTTGTGGCAAAACATTTTCCACAGCCGCAAGCGGTGTTAACGAACAATTCACCAAGGGCTTATTAAAATCCCCACCATACTGATCAATAATCAGTCTGTAATAGTTTTTGCACTTCTCTGCTATAATTGCATTATCCTGACCACGATGATATTTACCCTTAAAGCCTAACTTTAAGCAATAATAATAAACCTCAAGCAAACCAATTTCCCCAGGAGGGACAGCATCAAGCTTCTCAAAAAAAATCTCTCCAGCTCTCGTTGTATTAAAATACTGCTTTTGTAACATTTTCTTTTTCCAAGCTAGTTTCTCTTTCCAACTTGAACATAAAACCAATTCATCAATCCACGCGCACATTGCAAATAAACTGTCGTTGTATATCTCCTCAGGAAAAGATAACAAGCTTTCTTTTTTAATCTCGTCAAAAAGCTTATCCAACTTAGCTTGAACATCGTCAATAGATTGCCCCTTAAATTGGCTATTTTGAAGCCCTATCGCATAAGCAAATACTTCACTAAAATTTGTTACCATACTCATGGTTATGACCTCACAGAAACAAAGTCTATACTTACACCTGCAATAGGCTCAGCCCAAAATACGGAAATAGATTGAGACGATACCACAGATCGCCACTCTTCTGCGGTTGGATCAAGTCGACAATACACACATACAGAATCTTTTGGAACACCTGCAGGTGCACTATCTAACATCTCAATGGGAATACCTGAAAGCGCCCGCTCAATAATCGTGTCAATACTTACAACAGAACCTACTTTCAGTTGGGATTCAAAGTTAACTGTGCTTAATTCTTGTGTATTTTCTTCGGCATGTATTCTCAAATAATAGCTTGTTCTAGGCGTAAATACACTACTTGGGAGATCAGTCGTATAAACATCATTAATGTAATCTAGCGCAAAAAACTGATGCGGAACAAAGGTAATATTATCACATAGTTTAAATATTAAACGGCGAATTTTATCAAATATTTCAGTTAAGTTATTGTGCTGATATTCAATAAAATACTCGTCTCGCTCTTTCCCACCAAGCGTAACAGATTCCTCTTGCGAAAAAGTTTTTAATTCACCCACTAGCTGCAACAACACACCAAAACACTCCGCAGGTGTAACCAATTCAACAACAAGCAAATGAGATATAACAGGAATGTATCTGTTAAATACTTGCAACGCAAGCAAGTTAAACCATTGCCTGGTTACAGCCGCATTATCTTGGCCCGCCGTTGGAAATTTATAAAGATCAAGCTGTTTAGCCCTAGCATACAAATCATCTCTTAAGTCTTTTACCAAATTGTTAAGCTGATGGTAACTTCGTATTGATAAACAGGGTGGGATGAACTGTGAGTCCAAAATCAGTTTATCGCCACGCTGAACAACTTTACCAATCTGGATTAACTCATATTCTGCTGATTCTTCCAATTCGTGAGACCATATAAGCTGTAGAACAAATAACTGTTGATTAATATGTGCATCAGGTCCACCATGGTACATATCCTTAACTAGCTCTGGTTGCTCAAGAGCGACATAACGAGTTTGAACTTTTTTAACGTCGCTTAGGGATTTAACGGTCGTAACGTTTTGCACATGTTCATCCAAACGCCTAACGCCCAAGTAAACAATTAAGGGCTTTGAACGATTTTCCCAGCTTTTACTAAATGACCGAGGAGCAATAACAGCATTCTCACCAATCGCCACTAAAGCACCGCTCTTAAATAAAATAGTTCCCGACACTACTTTTACTTGCTGTTCTTGTAACGCTGCTTTGTCAATATTAATTTTCTCACTGCCCCAACCATACGCATGAGTCAACCTGGTAAAATTACTTCTTTGAAAATCATGGTGAGCATCAATAAGCTGAAAATGCTGCGGTTGCAAAAATAGACCCTGTTGCCAACTAATTTGTTTAAACAATTCCATACAATTAACCTTTATTTTGTATAATTAATACTAGAAACGTATGTTGCACCAAGCACGACTTTAATATCCAAAGGCTGCGGTGTTTCATCTAACGGAATAGGTATTAAATAATCACTTTTACTAACAATTTCTGATGCATAACCAAAGACTAGGTACACATATTCAGTTCCTTTTGCACGATCAAGCAATAATTTTTTATTTTCTCCAGGCTGTAAAGATATCCTTTTAAAGACAGTTTGTCCTTCAAGCGGTTTATTGTTATCAATAACTGTTACAATTCCATTAGGAGTCTGAAGTATCTGCATTAGTTTTGTTGGCGAGGAAACCTGAATAATTGCAACACTGAGTGCATGTGAATATCCATCAAAGACATTAAGAGATTTTTCTGCTTTTAGCTCTATGCTAATTGCACCCTTCGCATAACCCCAATCCGCTGTCTGCCTGGTAACAGAACTGGAACAAGCACCTAATAAAAAAATCATTCCGCTTGCAAAAATAGCGCAAACTACCTTGGCAAAATTACTTGGTTTTATATTCTCATATTTCATAATTTCTTTCTCATTTCTATATAATCTCGTATCTAGCAAAATATTCAATATCATTACTTGGTGCAGTCCAAGCGTTCTGCCCAAGCTTACTCCACTCCCTTAAGCCTAGCCTGCAAGCATTGACTTCTCCAGTTTTTAAATAAATAGTAACAAAACTTTTAATCGGTACATTACAGAAAAATTTAACCAAAAATGATAATGCCTTATAGTATATTTGCTGATAGCTGAATAAATTAAACTCCCTCGTTGATAAACCAAAGATACCAATCGAAATACTGGAGCTGACATCACTTACCTGCGAACCTAAATAAACTTCTTGACCTAGCTTGGCATTCTTTTCACCTAGACTAACTAATTGTGAACTTGACATTTTTTGTATAGATCTATGACCACATTTAACCTTTACTGATACACCAAAATAATCTTTCAACAGAATTTCCAAGTTCTTTGATGATCTTGGTTGCTGGTTAAATAGTCCAATATACTTAACTAAACTCTTCGCACCTGGCACCATTTGTCGCAACGTTTTATCGCCCAAGCCAATTAAATGATAAAGCTTATTGATGTATTTCTGATCTACCGCCTCAAAAGCACACTGATTTAGCCTATATTTCAACCACACATCATAAAGCTTCTGGTATAATATTTGATGAAATATATCCAGAAAGTCTTTAGCAACCGTAATGTCCTCAGAAACCTCTAGCATTAAATCTTCTGTATAAAAAGTCGGCAAAGGCGAAGCGGTGCCATACAGCGCTAAAAATGTTACCGTAAGCTCAATTGTATTTGTTTTTTTATCATAACTGGCTGATCGAATATCATTACCAATAAAATCAAGACTTAGCTGAGGCAATACCCTTATTTTAAATGGCTCTTCCCCTTGATCCTGAAGTGTTTGCGAAACATTACCCAACCATCTTATGGCCTGATAAAAACCAAAGCGATGACTTTTTGCTACAAAGTGGTCAATTAGCTGAGTAGCTGTTCGCCCATTCTCATTGGCCATGAAATTTCTTCTCCTGTTGACGAATCAATTAACTCAAGTAACGTAAATGAATTTAAAGTGGTATACGTTGCAAAAAAACGATCAAGTATATTTACAAACAAGAATGCCTCACCTTCAGATCCAAAATCATTAAGCTTGCATTTCAATCTGATATTTTGCCCCCTCATCATGATACCAGAAACCATGCGGTTTATATTATTTACACTAACATCTTCAATACTGTCTATCTGACGCTGAAAGGCAGTACGAGTAACATGACGTCCTTTATTTAAAAATAAATAAAACCTTAATAATGACCTTAAATTCTCCGCATTAGCTATCGACAAATAATTGATTGACAACATTGACTGAAGCCTCCACATCCATTCATCATCATCAGGAGGAATTTTGTACGTTGTTGGTACATATAAATTTTCAAATGACAGCAAACTAGGCGAATTTCCAGTTGGTAAATTAATCTCCCCTTTTGACAGATACTCTGGCAAGCTACCATTAGAACACTCTAAAAGAATAGATAACGTCTCTTCAGAACTAATATCTTCACCATCATTATATAAAACCGATATATAACTATCCAAGCCCTCACCAGTAATAGATGATTTATTTACGATGTCATAAGCAAGTTGCTTATCTGTCTTTTCTCTAACATCATCAATATTGACATAGTGCTTAGCCTTAACCCGACCTTGCTGGTAACCCTGAACTTCTTTCACAGTATATATTGGGTAATGTGACCTCTCTATCGCATCTGGATAGATTGGGTATTGATATTGCATATGACTTAATACTATTGGCTTAGCATCATATTCAAATAGGTTTATAGCAGGCGCAGTATGTAATAAAAATGAATATGCGTTAAGTTTTGGCACATTTTTAACACTATTACTCAGATACAACTTTATTGAAAAACGATTACTTTGACCTCTTTCACGCCATTTTTCCAAGCCACCAATACTCACATACAGATATTTTTCTGGCATTAAAAAATATTCTTGTAATATCCTGTATGATGTACTTGCATGCCCAGGATATGGAAGGATTGCCTCTTCGTCACTATATCCATTATCAATTAAATTATTTTTAGAAATTTGATACGAATATTCACCAGAGCCCACCTCAATTCGATCAACAAAACGCATTAAAGTATAGTATAGCTGGCAGGCATCCGAAAAACTTCCACCCAAATGGAATCTCAAACTATCTGTCCACCAAGCGCTCAAGTCAACCCCAGACAATGAAAAGTTTAGCTCAATAAACTGTTGTTCACCTGAATTTTTAACCAGCCTTGCTGACTCGAGATTAACTGGTTTTATCAAACAGTTCTCACATAACCTAAATTTACACGTTGTCCCATTAACAGGTATAGAGGCAAAACCAGCCCCTTTCTTTACCGTAAATGGCTCAGAAAGTTCCGCCTTAGGTTTAAACGACATAATTGTCGCACTTGGGAGTGGACGCAAATAATGAGGAAAAAATTTCTTTATTAACCCACCGCTAAATTCTGGGATTTGATCATCAATAATTTCTTGTATTTGTGCCGAGACATATGCAAAACCTTCCAAAAGCCTTTCAACATCAGGATCGGTAGATTTTTCACGCAACATTGGCGCCACATTAGGATGAGCCTCAGAAAATTCCCTACTTAATTGCTTAACATTGTGGAGTTCCTGTTTATAAATATCCTGAAACTTGGCCATACAAATACATCCCTGCTAGAAGGCTTTAAAAATGATCACTATCTAATAATAAATAGATGGAAAATGAAGAATTTACAACTTTATATTATAAATTATAATTGAACAGTTACACGTCCATTTGAAGTAAGGACGGTTGTAAACCTAAGTATACTTTCTTTCCCTTTAACCTTTCCAGCAATAGAAATCTCAATATTAGACGTCTCGTTATCTTTAACGGGAAGTCGAGATACACTATCAATTTCCAAACGTGGTTCATATTTTGAGATAATTTTTTTAATTTCCTCTTCAACAAACCCATCCGTCAAATCATGGAATTCGGGAACACCGTAATCTGAAAACAGCTTTACACCGCCTTGTTTCGTATTCAACATACGCTCAAGGTGGTGTAAAATAGATTGTAAAATATCTGCTTCGGTTGCCTCGCTAAAGCGAGATATACGCCCAGTTTCCCAGGCTGTAATCCTTTCAAGCAGTCTTATTTTATGCATTTAAACTTATCTTAAAAGTGATCCTTCCAAGAATATGTCATTTGCTTTCCACCAGGCTTATGTTGAACTTCAATATCCTGGTACGCAATTGTGATATCATATAATGATGGTAGTTTATCATTCTCATCATCTAAAAGAGTTGGATGATGATGATCAATTTTACTCACAACACCGCCAGTTACTTTAACAATCATATCATCAGCAGGCATGCCATCTTTGCCAATTGTAGTATATGTTATAGTAAAAGTTTTTACTTTATCACCAGTAAAGTGCGCCTGATAAAACTCAGGAATATACTCTCCACTTGCTACAGTCACTACCACACCTTCTGGTCTGACAACAGAAGCAGCAAAGCCTTGTTGTGAAGATTGCGCTATTTTAGTTTCATGTCTAACAGACTGAACTAAAATTTGTTGTTTATAATTCGTTGCCACGTTGTTTGAATCTTTAACGGGACCAGTTTTCTCAAAAGCGACATCCGCATAAATTGGTAATGCCATATTTTCTCTCCTTTAATAAGGTTAATTAAACAAAAAGCTACTCTCAAATTTAGGCAATAAACCCAAAAAAAAACCACTATTGTTTTTCCAGCTTACCCACTAGTGAAAGGGTAAAACTTGCGCCCATATACTTAAAGTGCGGGCGAACACTCATCTGAACTTTATACCAACCTGGCTCTCCAGGAACCTCAGAAACTTTTATTTCAGCTGCACGCAGCGGACAACGGCTCTTAACTTCTGGTGATGGATTCTCCATATTAACTACATACTGACTAATCCATTTATTCAGCTCTCTTTCAAGCTCATCTCGTTCTTTCCAGCTACCAATATTTTCTCTTTGTAAAACTTTAATATAGTGTGAAAGCCTTGAAACAATAAACAAATATGGCAATTGCCCACCTAACTTGTAATTTGTCTCAGCAGCCTTTCCTTCGGGTGTATTAGGGAACACCTTCGGTTTTTGACAAGAATTTGCAGAAAAGAATGCAGCATTATTACTGCCCTTTCTCATGCTCAAGCCAATAAAACCTTGCTCAGCCAATTCAAACTCTCTACGCTCAGATACCAATACTTCTGTAGGGATTTTAGTCTGCGTTTCACCTAGCGCTTCATAATTATATATAGGTAAATCTTCAACTGCACCACCACCTTTTGGCCCAGTAATATTTGCTGACCAACGATATTTAGCAAAGCTATTGTGAATTCTACCAGCCATTGCAAAAGCCGCATTACCCCATAAAAACTCATTATGGCCTTCACTGACATCTTCTGTATAGTCAAATTTTTTCGCTTTCGTCGTAGTTTCACTATAAGGCAAGCGCAATAAAAATCTTGGGCATGTCAAACCTACATAGCGCGAATCTTCAGACTCTCTAAATCCATTCCATTTTGCATACTGTGGCATTTCGAATATTGAGTTTAGGTCATTCAAATCAGGAAGCTTACTATAACTATCAACTCCAAAGAATTTCGGTCCAGCTGCTGATATAAATGGTGCATGTGCCATAGCGCTCACACTAGCAATATCTTGCAATAATCCCACGTCACGGGCATCAGGATTAAAATCGAAGTTACCTACTATCGCTCCATAAGGCTGACCACCAAACTGACCATACTCACCTGTGTACACCAATTTATATAATGCAGACTTCGGGATTTCTGGTGCATCTTCAAAGTCATCTATCAATTCATCTTTAGTAACATTCAATATATTAACTTTTGTATTCTCTCTAAAATCTGTATTATCAACCAGATATTTTAAAGAACGCCACGATGATTCGAGTTTTTGAAAATCACGATGATGTAAGATATTATCCATTTGCTTTGAAATTTTTTGATCCAACTTAGCAAGCATATCATTTATAAGTGCACCTGATATTTTTTCACCTTGGCGCGCTGGTTCGCAAAGCTCATTAATAAAGGCATTTAATCCTTTTCTTGCCAAATTGCCAGAATCCTCACCTGCAGAAAGGTTGGAAATATCAAGCAACTCTTCGAGAATACCTTTTTTTTCCTGGGTTTCTGTCGCGGCACCTGCCTTTAAAGCTTCTTCTTTTGCCATAATCCTACAATCCTCTACTCATCTTTTTTGTTTTTTTCATCTTCTAGATTTAGTTCATCAAGCAACTGCTTTCTAGTCTCTTCATTATCAATTATACCCGCCAAACGCTTCCTGAATTCAGGCACATTACCTAAAGGACTTCTAACCGCTTTCAGCGCCTCTCTCAGCTCAATCAATTGCTTAAGCTCTGGAACCTGTTCCACAACCCCATCAGGAGAAAAATCAGCAAGCGATTCAAACTTTAAATTCACAGCCATTTCTGCATCTTCTTCTGCACTTTCATCCAATGCATTTTTAACATTTAATGATAACTTTAATTTCTGACCTTTCAGAACATCATTGAAATTATCTTTGTCCACGTTAATTGCTTTTCTTTCAGCAAGCGGTGTTGGGTCAATTTCAGACGTAAACTCACCAACAACCAAGGTTTTCATCGCAATTTCGACATCTTCCTCTACACCATCTGTTGCGGGACTATATACAATATTGACACGCTCCTTTGGTGCAACTGAACTCTCTTTTCCCATACTCTCTCTCCAATCTTCGTAACTATGGAATAAATATTAATCATTTATTTACACAATTGCCAGTCAATCTTCAAGATAGATGATGACTAATAATGACTGCAACTAGAAAATATTAATAGCATATACATTGCCGTATTACTACTTAATGGAATTAGTAAATAAAATAACAGAGATTTAATACACAGTTACATAATATCTTTTGGATAAAATAATTATCTATGACTTTTATTTTTTGACGCGTTACAATAAATCCCTAAATATAAATCACATAATAATCCAGGAACAAAAAAAATGAGAAAAATTACTCGTGCTTTAATAAGTGTATCTGACAAAACTGGCATTCTTGAGTTTGCAGCTGAATTAAGAAAACATGATGTAGATATCATTTCCACTGGTGGCACAGCCAAACTTTTACAAGAAAATGATATTATGATTACTGAAATATCTGACTATACTGGTTTCCCAGAAATGATGGATGGTCGTGTCAAAACACTTCACCCTAAAGTACATGGTGGCTTACTTGGTCGCCGTGGTGTCGATAATGCTGTTATGGATCAACACGATATCAAACCAATTGATATGGTAATTGTAAACCTGTACCCATTCAAACAAACCATTGAAAAACCAAACTGTTCATTTGAAGATGCCATTGAAAACATAGATATTGGTGGACCAACCATGCTTCGCTCTGCAGCTAAAAACCATAAGGATGTTGCAGTCGTAGCAGACATAAAATACTATGACAGGATTATCTCAGAACTTAATGAAAATAATGGTGCATTATCAGATAGCACCCGTTTTGAACTCGCATTAAGCACATTTGAACAAACAGCAAAGTATGATGGAATGATTGCAAATTATTTAGGTAAACTGGATATTGAATCGAAGTCTTCTAAACATACTTTCCCTAATACATTCAATCTACAGCTGACAAAAAAACAGGAGATGCGATATGGTGAAAATCCACATCAGAATGCTGCCTTATTTGTCGAATCTGATTTTAATTTCCCTGCTGTTGCAAATGCAAAGCAAATACAAGGTAAAGCACTATCATTTAATAATGTAGCTGATACTGACGCCGCACTTCAATGTGTACAAACTTTTGAAAAACCCGCTTGTGTAATTGTAAAACACGCAAATCCCTGCGGTGTCGCTATTGCAGATAACATTCAAACTGCTTATCAAAAAGCGTTTAAATGCGACTCAACTTCTGCGTTTGGTGGAATTATCGCTTTTAACAGAACATTAGATGTTAAAACTGCAAAAAGTATAATTGACAATCAATTTGTAGAGGTAATTATTGCCCCAAAAATTGAAGCCAAGGCGACAGAAATATTATCTTCTAAAAAGAATGTACGCGTATTAACAACTGGCAATTGGGACACTGCAACTCCTGCTGGATACGAATATAAACGCATTAATGGTGGTTTACTCGTTCAAGACAGAGATTTGGGTGTTGTCGCCTATAATGATCTTAAAATTGTTACAGATCGCAAACCAACAGAAGAAGAAATTATCGACTTACTATTCGCTTGGAAAGTTGTTAAATTTGTTAAGTCAAATGCCATTGTTTACGCTAAGGATAAAATGACGATTGGCATTGGCGCTGGACAAATGAGCCGAATATTCAGTTCTAAAATCGCCTTAGAAAAAGCCAAAGAAGCAAATTTAGACATTAAAAATTCTGCTGTTGCATCTGATGCATTCTTCCCATTCAGAGATGGCGTTGACGCTGCTGCAGAGTCAGGTGTTAGCTGTATAATACAACCAGGTGGTTCTATTCGTGATCAAGAAATTATTGACGCCGCAAATGAACATGGGCTTGCCATGGTATTTACAGGTATGAGGCACTTTAGACATTAAAAATATATCTAAAATTTGCACCATCGAATACTCTTTCAGCCATTGATAATCAGATATAACCTTCTACACTTTACTTTGAGTTAAATATTATATTGGATACACATGAAAGTTATCGTTGTTGGCGCCACAGGGAAAATTGGAGGCGCTGTTGTCAAATTACTGACCCAAAAAGAGCTAGAAGTTATCCCCGTAAGCATTAATAAGACTAAAATTAAGGTTGATATTAGCTCAATAACCTCTATTCGCAATATGTACAAAAATATTGGTCACTTTGATGCGCTTATCGCAACCACAGGCGCCGTTCGCTTTAAACACCTGAGCGAGGTTACCAGTGAAGATTATTTATTCGGTCTACAGCAAAAGTTAATGGGGCAAGTAAACCTTGTATTAGAAGGGTTAAATCATATTAATGATAACGGCTCTTTTACATTGACTAGTGGTATATTAAATTACGAACCTATCACCACAGGCACATCCGCAGCCATGGTAAACTCTGCATTAGAAGGATTTGTTACATCAGCCTGTAATGAGATGACACATGGTCGTAGAATCAATATTGTTAGCCCAACCGTCATTACCGAAGCGCTTGAGACATACGAACCATTTTTTAAAGGCTATGTTTCTGTCGATGCAAAAACGGCCGCAATGGCATATTACAAATCTATTTCGAACTTACATAATGGGTATATCTATAGAGTTGGATTTTAATAAACCACATTGCATAAAATAAATTTAATAATTATATTTCTTGTCATAAACAATAACTATTAACTATATGCAATTTATTAAAACGCCCCCTCTCCTCCTTTCTTTATTGGTCTTGCTTATAACTGGCTGTGCGACAAGCGCAAAATATAAAAAAATGGTAGATAGCTGGGAAGGAAAAAACGCTCAAGAACTGGTTGATACCTGGGGGTTCCCAAACAATGTCATTCAAGCACCTAATGATGACAAAGTATATGTATATAATCATAGCAACGTAAATTATTACCCTGGTTACTGTACTATTGGCGGCTGCATGCCGACTGAATATACAACCGACTGTACAACCTGGTTTGAGCTAAATGAGAAAAAAATGATTACTCTAGTAAAATTCAGAGGATCAGGGTGTATATATAGCAAATAACTTATACATTAGGCCCATCTTCCACCATGTTCTGTTCAACCGCGATATTACTATCTGATACGACCCCACCACCCATGACTTCTGCCGTTGCGCTTGAAAAGCTAACTTTATCATCTTCTTTTGCTTTTAAACGAACTTTCATACGATACAAAGTATAAAGAGACAAAGGTATAGCCACAGCAAGCATGAGACCAAAATAGCCAAATGGACCAACAAACTCCATCACAAATGACACTGCTAAAGGGCCCATCATTGAACCTAATCCATAAGTAATAGTCAATGTACCAATCACACTTAATATTTGATTTTCATTTACATAATCACTCGCATGACTAATAGACAACGGGTATAAAACAAATGCCATACCACCCATCAGAAAAGAACCAAATAACAACTCCCAATAAAATTGATGGATAAAAAGCATTAATACTGAAATTCCAATAAAAATGACTAACACATAAAAAATAACTAGCCGTCTATCCATTCTATCTGACAATTTACCAATTGGGATTTGCAAACACATCCCACCCAATACAGTTGCCATCATAATATAAGAAAGACCTGAACTCCCCAAGCCAACATCTTGTAAAAAAAGTGGGTATATTGTATAGATCGAACCTAATATAACCCCACCAACAAAAGAAGTTAAAATAGCTAGAGGGATTTTATTAAAAAACTTCCACGGCGGAGTCAGTCCCTCTGCTTCAGGGATAGGCGCATCTACACGAGTTGTACTTACGATTATAATTGAAAGACTTGCGAGCACAGACACGAAGCAAAATGCAACCAATGTTTCACTAAAGTGGATATTTAACAATAACTGACTTAACGATTGCGCCCCATAATAGGCAAACAAATAAAAAGAAAATACCGATCCCTTATTTTCACTACCTGCTGCACACAAACACCAACTTTCTATAACAATAAAAAGTCCTGCAAGTGAGTATCCACAAACAAACCTAAGAATTCCCCACAAAACTGGATTCGTAAACATGCCCATTGAAATTGTGCTAATAGACATAACCGCAGCAAAAATCGCGTATGCCCTTATAAATCCTACACGAGCAATTAATGGTTGCGAAAAGTAGGGCCCAGCAGTCATGCCAAAAAAATACATAGCAGAAATAACACCAATCACCCAAGCAGCAGAACCAAGATTGTTCAATTCAATCGTTGATAATGTAGTAAAATATCCATTGCCAAGCGTTAAAACACACATACCTAATATGGGAGATATTAAAAGCAATAGCCTGGTTTTCATGTTACGTCCTCCTAATTATGCTGTGGTTATATTTTCCATAAAATATTATCGGAATTTAACATTATTTATTTGCAATGCATATAACAGTTTTACGTGAATAAACAAAAACTTTAAATTTTATTCATTAACTTGTACGTCTTGAGAAATCAGTACACTTCAAATAAGATAAAAAGGATAGCTCAAGCAGCCGCAGTTACCTAGTATATGAAATTAGCCACTGAAAAATACAAACTTTCTAATAGGAGCATTAACCGTTCCTATTTAAATGATTTGATGGTCTCTGTACAACGTTCAAAAATTAAAACCACCTTAATATCTCTTGCCTGGACAGCAGGTCCAGTTACTGTAATTGCCATTATTTTAGGTTACTATCTCAGCCATGGCACTCTCGTGCCTTACAATACGCTTATATATTTCTCGATATATGTTTTCATAGTAGGAATAAGCGGATTAATAAGCAAAATCATCTTAGATGCCAAAAAAATTCGCCAGGAGGAAGAAACTGAACAAATCTTTTTAAATGTTGTAGAAACATCTTACGAGAAGTTAAAACAAGCTCGTAACTTAAAGCTAACTCAGCTCACCCAACCCCTTCAACAGGAAATGATCTCTACATTTTTACTTTCTAAGTCTCACCCCAGTCCTTCAGAAATATTCTTTGCGATGAAAGCACATTTTGGTAAGGTAGTTGCGAGATATGCTGAACTGATGCAAATATATGAAAATAATGGTATTCCTGCTGAAGCATTATCCCTATCCAATCAATTACACGAAGCACAACAACAAATCTTAGCACAAGAACATTTATCAGAAAATTTAAAATTATTGGCGTTAAGAAAAGTTGAAGGTGATCATATATCACTTAATGAAGGTATATCAAGAAGCCCAGGATTCTTAAGCAAGGTATTAAATAGCGGTGGTCAATTAAGCCTATTTAATACCGATGATGCTAGTAACATAATTACTTTATGCTTAGAACTGCTATCAGGTAGGACCATCTATTTTTTTAAAACTCGCACCGATTTTGATAGTAACCAAGTAGATAGGTTATTCAAACAAATAGAAAATAGCCGCCAAAAAATCAGACTTAAACACTGGCTTGCTTATGGTATATTAGAACAAATGTTTTTAACACTTGGTACACTTCCACCAGAAATACCATTAAAACCATTAATTCAAATACGACTAGACGCCCAAGAAAATATACACATCATGCACAAATATATAAAATCACTGCAAATACCAAGATTGGAAAATACTTCAAATTACAAGTTTAAAACACTTCTTTCACAATTCGAACAAACAAAAAATTCTATCCATCGAAATAGCAAACGTCTTGATGATTTAATGAAACACTGGCAAAAATTGGAAAATACACCCCAGAATATTCTTGACGATGACAGCGTCGAAGTAAAATTAGCGACGATACAACTTGATGAAAACGAAAGAATTAAGCTTACTGAAAAGCTAATGACTTTTATTGATAATGAAACAGACAGTACCTCGGAAATTAGCATTAAATCATATGCTCAATATATAGTTAAACAACTGGTTAAGCCATTGAACCTTGAAAATCCATTAGTCGTTTATGCCATTGAAGTCTCTAATGCGGCTAATTTCAGCAGCATTGAAGCAAATTTTTCAGCAAAACAAAAAGCACAAATGACGCATAACCTATCAAAAACGGTCTATGCAAATATTCGACAGCTCAAAAAACGTTTTAGACAAAATCTAGTTGCTCAGTATCAAAATTATAAATATTCATAATTTATCAAAACTGCTCAATCACATTTCTGATCCACTCAACCTGACCACCTGTTTTAGCAATTAAATCAAAACGGTAAGCAGAATTTTCATAACTAGCGTTTTGCAATAAATACACCTGAGCTGTTTTGAATAACTTACGCTGCTTCGAACTGGAAAGCATTTCCAGCGCACTGCCATATTGATCTGATTTTCGATATTTGACTTCGACAAATACCAGCACCTTGTCTATTTCATCAAATGCGATAATATCGAGTTCGCCGAATTTTGTATTGAAGTTATTTGCTATGATTTTATGATTATTTCGCTTTAATAACTTTGTGGCTTCAGCTTCGACAACGGCACCAATTTCTCGACTCATTTATACGTTTATACCACTATGTCTTAATAAGGCGTCAACGCTAGGTTTGCGCCCACGGAAAGCTTCAAATAACTCTGCAGCTGGCTTTGATCCACCTTTTTCCAAAATATTCTCAAGAAATGAAAGACCTGTTTCCTTATCCAAAATACTATCAGCTTCTTCAAATTTTGAAAAAGCATCACTTGAGAGGACTTCAGCCCATTTATAGCTATAATATCCAGCGGCATATCCACCCGCAAAAATATGCGTAAACCCATTCTGAAAACGATTATATTTAGGTGGAATTATTACAGAGGTTCTTGCTCGAACTTTATCAATTGTTTTCTGAACATCAACTGGATATTCACTATGTAAATCAATATCCAAACAAGAAAACTCAACTTGCCTTACCATTTGCATACCTGATTGAAACTGTCTTGATGCATTTAGTTTTTCCAGCATTTTTTTAGGAAGTGCTTCGCCTGTTTCAATGTGCCGAGAAATTAAATTCAGCCCTTCACTTTCCCAACAAAAGTTTTCCATAAACTGACTTGGTAACTCCACAGCATCCCACTCAACACCATTAATACCTGATACAGTTGGATAGTCAACTTTGGTCAAAATATGATGCAAAGCGTGCCCAAATTCGTGGAATAGGGTTAATACGTCATTATGAGTCAATGTTGCCTCTTTGCCAGAATTTGGCGGCATAAAATTACCATTTACATAAGCAACAGGTATCTGAATAGAACCATCTGACTTTTTAAATCTGACCCTGCAGTCATCCATCCACGCACCACCACGTTTATGATCACGAGCAAATAAGTCAATATAGATTTTTCCCCTCAAATTACTCTGATTATCGTAAAATTCTAATAATTGGACATCATCATGATAGCAATCAAATTTTTCCGAAATCTGAACCGTTAAGCCATAAATAGACTCGATAGTTTTGTAAAAGCCGTCTAACACTTT
The DNA here is from genome assembly GCA_913060525.1 of uncultured Gammaproteobacteria bacterium. GTDB lineage: Bacteria > Pseudomonadota > Gammaproteobacteria > Francisellales > Francisellaceae > CAJXRW01. The sequence goes on along the minus strand of CAJXRW010000007.1, from coordinate 3,656 downwards.
ACCTAAAGGAAAATATTTTCTAAGCTCATCATCACTGAAACTAAATAATTTCTGTTTAAGCTTTTCACTATAAAAAGTCACATCCCAAGCTTGTAGCTTCCCATCTAAACCTTGTTCATTTGCAAATTTTTGCAACGCTTCCAATTCCTTTTGTGCTTGAGATTTTGATTTTTGTAGTAAATCAGCCAGGAAATCGTTTACCTCTTGTATAGATGAAGCCATTTTTTCATCAATTGACAACTCTGCATAACTATTAAAACCAAGAAGTTTGGCTTGCTCATTTTTAAGTGCCAATAGCTTTTCGATATTTTCCGAGTTATCCCATTTACCAGCATTGCTACCTTGGTCTGATGCCCTGGTGCAATATTCATAATAAAATAACTCTCTTAACTTCCGATTTTCGCACACCATCATAACTGCTAAATAAGTCGGCATATCCAAGCCGAGAACATACCCAGATTTATTTTTAGTTTTTGCTTTGTGTTCCGCTGCAACCAAGGTATCTTCTGACAAACCTTGTAAATCAGACTTGCTATCGGTGTGATACTCCCAACCCATTGTGGCATCTAATACATTATTCTCAAATTTATTAGCGAGCTTAGATAATTCAGACTTTATTGCTTTAAACCGTTGGCGCTCTTTGTCAGGTAACGCCACACCTGAATGTTCAAAGCCTTTTAACATATCTTCTAATGCTTTCTTTTGAGCATCATCAAGCGCTTTATCATTTTCATAAACGTATTTATAGGCATTGTAGAGTGTTTTATCTTGACCAACCTCGCTTGCATACTCAGTCAATATCTCTATTGATGCTTCGTATGCTTCTCTAAGTTCAGGTGAGTTTGCGACCATATTTAGATGTTGGACAGGCGAAAACATTTGATTTAATTTTTCTTCCTGCTCATCTATTGGCAATACCAAATTATCCCAAATATATTTTATTTGCCCTTTCAAGATGCTATCACGTAACTTTTTACATTCATTCACCAAAAATTTTACAGTAGGAACAATGCTTTCATTTGTGATTTTAGAAAATTCAGGTAGCGAGGTTACTTGATAGTTCAATGGTTCAGACATTAAGCCTCCAAATTATGTTCAATTTTACTGTTAGCTGATTAACAGGTATAGTATAGTCCCAACACCATAACGGAAAAAGCCATACACACCAATGGGTAACTTTAATATTCAACTATTATTAATTTATGCAATCCCTGTATTATTTGCGATCACGCTTCATGAGGTAGCTCATGGTTATGTTGCTAAATTACGTGGTGACCATACCGCCGCATTATTGGGCAGATTAAGCTTAAACCCGATCAAACATATTGACCCTGTTGGCACCGTATTAGTTCCGCTTATTTTATTTTTTATGGGCGGATTTATTTTTGGCTGGGCAAAACCTGTTCCAGTTGATTGGCGCAATCTAAAAAATCCTAAAAAAGATATGGCATTAGTAGCCATTGCAGGCCCAGCAGCAAATCTTTTAATGGCGATATTCTGGGGTATTGTTGCAAAACTATCAGTCTCTCTAATGTCATCTCAACCCGAAGCTGGTCAGATATTTTATTATATGGGTATAGCAGGAATTATGGTTAACATAGCATTAATGGTTTTAAACTTAATCCCAATTCCACCACTTGATGGTAGCCGCGTAGTAACAAGCTTTCTGCCAAACGATCTGGCAATAAAATATAATCGACTGGAGCGCTGGGGGGTTTTTATTTTACTTGCCTTACTTATCATCCCTGTCGGAAATGCGAATTTGTTATGGTATATCATGCGTCCATTTTTCAACTTATTTATGATGCTTATTGGACACTCGCTAAACATATAAAATATAGAAGGAGAGATTCATGGAAGTTGGCATATCTGTTCCAGATACCCAAATTTTTGTTAAAGCGCATACCGACCAATCAATCGTATTAAATACCTCCACCCACGAAAATAGCATTGTTATTTCTCCTGAGAAAATTATTAACTCACACTGGGACTGCAAAGATATTAAATCAATTTCTGAAGACCAACTGATTGAGATTTTTAAAATTCCAGCGGATGCGTATTTAATTGGGACAGGAGAAAAACAACTATTCCCTGATATGAAAATTTATCAATTCTGCCAGTTACAGAATAAAGCGGTAGACTTTATGAACTCACCTGCAGCTTGCAGAACATTTAACATGCTTGCCTCAGAAGGAAGGTCTATCATAGCTGCAATTATTATTGCATAAATTTTAGAGCCTTTTAAAATAGCTATCCCCAATCAAACTAAAATGGGATTTTGTGAATTAATGAGAATGAATTTCCGTTCCACCAAAAAAGAAGGCAATTTCAACAGCTGCCGTTTCAGGGGCATCTGAACCGTGAACAGCATTCGCATCAATACTCGTTGCAAAATCAGCACGAATCGTACCAGAATCGGCCTCTTTAGGATTGGTTGCACCCATTAATTCACGGTTCTTAGCAATGGCATTTTCACCCTCCAATACTTGAACCATTACAGGACCAGAAGCCATAAACTTCACTAGATCATTATAAAATGGACGGCCTTTGTGAACTGCGTAAAACTCACCCGCCTCACGCTCTGAAAGATGCTTGAATTTAGCTGCAATTACTTTTAAACCAGCAGATTCAAAACGATCATAAATTTTACCTATCACATTTTTAGCAACTGCATCTGGTTTAATAATTGACAGTGTTCTTTGAGTTGGCATAACGAATATCCTTATTAAATAATTACGATTAATGTTCGGAATTGATTATACTCAGCAAGCTCTTAAATGCAACACTGGACTATTTGAATAGCAATATTAAACCTACACAGCAAAATAAGATGTAAAGATAAATATTATACTTGACCATTAAGCTGAAATAAGATTTAATTATACGCGTTGCCCAGGTAGCTCAGTCGGTAGAGCAGAGGACTGAAAATCCTCGTGTCCTTGGTTCAATTCCGAGTCTGGGCACCACTTATTTTCTTTATTTTCAACAAGATACTTCATAAAAAATTTAAGTCACCTTGATATTTAAATAGATTATAAGCTATAAAATAAATCAAATATTCTTACAAGAAAGACTGCGTTTATAAATTTATGACCACTATACCTTGATACAATGCATGCTTTTAGAAGCTTTGTTCGTGTCAATAGTGATTTCAACTAGAATTTTTTGACAATCAACTGGATTATTCATTATCAATGGATTAATTGGTATAGACCAGTTTTCCACATCATAAATAATTGATTGCCTGTCCGTTCCTGACGTTTTCTCTGTGGTCAAACGATATGCAGGATGATCATTTGTATTATCCAAATAGAAATCCAATCTGCTCATAGCAGCTTCTTCTGGATTTGCTGAAGAAACAAGATTCTCTTCAAGCTCAATACTATCTGAAAAGCAATAATTTGGACTAACCAGTTTACCATCTTTTTGCGTAAAATTGTTTGCATAATCTCCATCAAAACGCATACAGATTGATTTATTTAAAGAGTTATTTTTAAGCTTAACTTCCCAGTACTGTTTAGATTTATTATCAGCTTGATATGCAAAAGAGATAGCTGGTAATAACAACATAGCAAGTATTTTTTTCATTTTTCCCCTTAGTGATTAATGGTGTCATGGCACCTGTCTCTTATACACATCTGACGCTGCCGACGATC
>CAJXRW010000006.1 GCA_913060525.1 uncultured Gammaproteobacteria bacterium | reverse complement strand
AGATTTCTGCCTGTCTCGTGGGCTCGGAGATGTGTATAAGAGACAGGTTTCACACCGTGCAATAATACTCCCCAAGAGTTGATATTAGATCTGCTCTGATACTTCAAAAGCAAAACTATAAACAAGGAACGTTATGAGTAAAGTTAGTTATATATTTATTGGAATATCGGCGGCCATAAGCATCTATCTTTTCGTTTCTTCATGGGAAACTGAAAACAGAGAGATGAAATATGCTTTAGATGCAAATAGCTTTTTAATGACTTTTGCGTCCAACAGAGATTATCCTATGGCATGTCACGATGAGTACGTTGAATTAGCTCCTGCTGAGCTCGATGATACCGAATTACTTCAAAAAAGTGATTTTATAAAAATTGTGGACAAAGCTTTTATGGTTTGCGCAACTGAGTTTCACGTTAGAATTTTACCCAATCTGTTAAAGAACATCGTCGAAGTTGCGTATATCCCAAGTCGCACTACAATCCCTTATGAATTAACAAAACGAGTACTCCTTCCGAAAGAGGTAGATAAAATTGATAGATGTAGTGATTTAATTGAGCCAATGATAAAATCCTGTCCCCTCCTTTTGAAACCCTATATTAAAAATACAATGCCCGAGAAGAGTTCATGACATTAGGAACAGGTAGCTAGATTTAAGCGAGCTACAAGAGTCACATATTTCACTTTTCGGTGGTTCACATAAATATAGTTTTTGTTAATAATGATTAACAAAAGCTGGCTGTACTTTTTCAGCATACAGCCAGCTGGGTTTCTACAATACAGGGGACAGAGCAGGCAGCTACATTGTAAAACTAACGCTAGCGAATATAGTTCTGGGTAAGCCTACAAAATAACGGTAGTTACCAAATGAAATATCCGCCCGCTCTGCATATTTACGATTGGTTAGGTTATTGACTCGCAAAGATAAAGTTAGATCCTCATAAACCTGCCAAGTCGAATGCAAATTAAATAGCTCATGGCCCGCATAAGTAGCTGTATTCTCAGGATCTAAATAGTATTCATCCATGTGAGACCATTCTAAACGAAAATTAACAGAATCCAGAGCTTGCCAATGTAGCCTAGCCCCAGCTAAAACTTTAGGGGCAGTATCAATATAGTTACCTTCAATATTTGTATTCGACAAGGTCAAATCCGATTTATAAGTGTGCCTTCCCCACCCCAAATTAGCATCAAATTGTAAGTTCTCAGCTAATACAGCACGAAGATTGAACTCTACGCCCGTGTGCTGTGTTTCGCCATCACTGATATTCTGTCTTTGGGTATCTTGGAAAATGACGTTTTCTTTTTCCATATTGTAGACCACTATTTCCCCTTGCAAGCTATCCCACGCCGCTTTCCATCCTAGTTCGATGGAAAGCACTTCTTCTGCATCTAAGTTTGCAATTTGTTGACCGCTTTGCAAACGAAACAGTTCTGTTGCTTGCGGTGCTCGAAAACCAGTGCTTAGATTAGAGAAGATAGTCTGATTAGGGGAGATTGCATGCAATAAACCGACGCGCCATGACCATTGGTCGAAATCAACGGATTGATCAGATGGACGAGTAAAACGGCAACCTTCAACCCCCTCATCACATGCATCGCCGTCACTCAGGTGGTTTTCGTAGTCATACTTTGTCATATCAAACCGCGCACCAACACTAAGCTGTGTATTTTCGCTAATGAACCATTTTGTATGTACGAAGGGTGATACAAGTGTTGCATCTACGTCATAATCGTAGTGAATGCCTGGGGGAATAGTTGCCGAAAAATCCTCTGCTTGCGACTCAATTAATTCGCCACTGGTGAGGTCAATATCAATGCCTGATATAAACTCAACTTGTGCAAAATGTTTTTCGTATTGTCCTTGAACGCCAACGCTTTGTTGACTGTTTTCTTCAACAGCTTGCCACGGTAAATAATGCTGTGAAAAGCGCATATCTGTCCAACGCACGTATGGTGTCAGTTTAAAAACACCTTGGTCAATCTCAGTTTGCCACTGACTGTGGGCACGCACACTTTTGGATTCCCGATATGCATCAGGATTTAGATTGACTCGACGTAAATCATCGTCTTTGTAACTCAATTCACCTTGTATAAAACCCGCAGTATCTTGATCCAAATTAGCGTAGCTCAGTACATTTTTAACTTGCCACCTGCCTATTGCTTGTTGATGTATTAAGTCAAATTTTTGCTGTTTAAAACCGCTGTCATTTTGATAACCGTCGTCATCAGTAATATTGCCCAATATGGCAAAGCCGGCATCCTTTGTACCGCGGCTAAAAGTGCCTTTTAACCGATGAAAGCCGTATCCACCAGCATCGACAGCAACCGTATTTTGCACACCTTCTACATCAGCACTAATCACATTGATCAAACCATGAACAGCATTAGAGCCATAAAAAACACTGTTTGGCCCACGAATGACTTCAATTCTATTGGCTTGTTCAGAGTTCACATCGAACAATTGATTAGCATTGCAAAATCCAGGAGCTCTTAACGAAATTCCATCTTGTGCAAACAGAAAAGCGCCACAACCTCCGGAACCGGTGAAAACCGGTGAGCGGATCGCAGTCAAATGCTCTTGACCATTGCCACGACTAATCCAACCACCCGGAACGCTATGAAACAATTGATTAATATGTTGATGCCCAACTTCATCAATTTCGCTTGAATCGATAATGCTGACACTACTATCAGCTTGTGTGATTGCTATCGGTTGACGGGTTGCGGTCACTGTAATTTTCTCATTGATTTCTAATGATTCAGCATATGTGTAAATAGAAACGCTGCATCCAATCATAGTGAAAAGGCGGCCCCATATAACTTTAAACTTCTTACGTCTCATTCTCTTACCTTGTTAAAAATGTGTTTTGACTAGGGCATGACCGCAATTTTTATGATTGAAAACACGCCTGCTTTCCAGCTTTATAAATTCAAGAAGGGCTATCGAAAACGTAAATTATTTGAACTTAACTGCTGAATATTTTTACAACCCATTAAACGCATATCACGCTCAATTTCGGAACGCATTAGACCAAGGGCTCGTTCCACTCCTGGCTGGCCTGCTGCGGCTAATCCATATAAATACATACGTCCAATCCCAACCGCTTTCGCACCAAGAGATAGGGCTTTTAGTACATGTGTCCCTCGTTGTACGCCGCTATCAAATAACACATCAATTTTGTCGCCGACAGCATCTACGATTTCAGCCAAATGGTCGAAAGAGCTTCGCGAACCATCCAGTTGCCTACCACCATGGTTCGATACCACTATGCCGGTGCACCCTATAGCTACTGCCTTGCGGGCATCTTCCACATTCATAATGCCTTTAAGACAAAATTCTCCCCCCCAAAATTTCACCATTTCCTCCACGTCTTGCCAATTCATTGAAGGGTCAAGCATCTCGGTAAAATAGCCACCAATTGAACTAGCACCACCTTTCATATCAATATGTGCTTCCAATTGCGGTAGCGAAAACTTTTCATGGGTTACATAATTAATTCCCCATAACGGTTTTGATGCAAATTCCCACAGTCCTTTTAAATTGAGTTTAAATGGAATCGAAAAACCGGTTCGTAAATCTCGTTCTCTATTTCCGCCTGTAATGGAATCCACTGTTAACATCATAATTTTAATATTGGCCTGTTTAGCGCGCTCCATCATGGCCCGATTCAAGCCGCGATCTTTGTGAAAATAAAATTGATATATCTGAGGTGCGTTAAAATTTTTAGCTATTTCCTCCATGCTAACGGTGCCTAAAGAAGAAACGCCAAAAAGTGTTCCAAATTTGTCTGCAGCTGCGGCAACAGCGCGCTCCCCTTGGTGATGAAATAAGCGTTGCAATGCGGTTGGTGAACAATAAACGGGCATCGGTAATTTGGTTCCCATCACTTCAACAGACATATCAATCTTTTGCACACCAGTTAATACACTGGGCACGAGATCACATTGATTAAATGCTTCGTTGTTACGTCTCATAGTCACTTCGTCATCAGCACCACCATCGATATAATCAAAAATGGGACTAGGCAGACGTTTCTTAGCAAGTTTTCTAAAGTCCTGAAAATTATGACACTGATTTAATCTCATTCACTTTTTCCTATTTTAAAGCTGGGTTTAAATTGATTAAACTGTTTAGACAAAGAGTATTAGATTGATTTATTCAAGGCTCTTTTGAATATATTCAGGTGAAATAGCCATTGCTCGAAGTGGTGAATTATTCATATCATCTTCACGGTTTTTGGTTTGTTTAATAGTGTAAAATTTATTAATGGAGATATAATTATGCACGCTTTCAAATCGTTGCGGCCCAGGCCATAGAATACGAATCTCATCAACAATATCGGCATCGGCTAAACCAAAATGTAATTCAGCGGGAGAGCTTGAAATAAAGCTCCCTCCGGAGCGGACCTCTTGCAATTGCGTTATGCCATTCGCCGTCACATAGACTTTTGCACCTATAGCTTGGGTATTTTTTCCTATTCCCAGCAAAGACAAATGGATAAAGCCATTTCCCTCTGCTGAAGATGCATTATTTTTATATAACAGTAAGCGCTCTTGGTGGTTACTAACGAGAATATCAACATCACCATCTCTATCGTAATCCAAGCAAGCAACCCCTCGCCCAGATAGCGTATCGGTAATTCCTAATTCAGCGCTTTGTTCGGTAAAACTGCCGTCTTGATTAGACATAAACAATCGACTAGGTGTCTTTGCAAACTCTTGCATTGAGCGCTTTAATTTCATGTAGGCAAATGGATTACCCAAATGCTTACTTAACTCAACATCTAGATCAAAGCCATTTACATGAAAGATATCTGGCCACTGATCATTATTAAAATCAGCAAAACATGCTCCCCATGCCCATAATCCCTCAGCAACGCCTGAGTCATCGGTAACGTCGGCAAATTGGCCATCCTGATTATTGTATAAACGGTTTCCCTCAGTGCCCCAACTGCCTTCCGCGACACCATTGGGATCCGACACACTGCTAACAAACCAGTCTAAATCGCCGTCATTATCGTAATCAGCTATGGCACTGCCCATGCCATTTTTATCAGTGAGCTGCGACAGATTAGTCGTTTTTTCAAAGCTACCGTCGCGATTATTTCTATACACTTGACTGGTTTCAAAGTCGGCTGCCATTAAAATATCAGGATAACCATCGTCATCGATATCTGAAAAAGCACCAGTAAAGGTAAAATCGGTATTACCAATCATATCCATTAAATCCGCACCTTCATCTGCTGGTACAAATGCTAAAGAATCTTCTGTACTAACGTTTTCCCATAGATGATTAGGCTGCTGACCACCTAAACCGGGTCCTCGCCAATGAGTAGTTAATGCATCTAAATCACCATCCAAATCATAATCAGCAAAAGCAAAAGACCAACTGGTTAATTGCGCGACAATGCCAGAATTTTTAATTGGAATAAATTTTTGATTATTGTGATTTAAATAGAGTGTTGGGCTTTGGCTATGCTCTTCACCACCTAACTCACCTGACACAGAAGATAAATCAGGATGAATCAAGTTCGAGGTGATAATATCTAAATCGTTATCACCATCAATATCCACCATAGCAACACCATTGGATAACTCTTTTGAGGTAATGCCCCATTGTTTTGAAATATCTGTAAAACTACCATCACGGTTGTTTCGGTATAAAACGTCAGGGTAGCCATCACCAGTTGGCTGAAAAATATCTGGCCAACAGTCGCCATCAACATCTCCTGCCGCCACGCCACCACTAAAAATCAAACGTTGTGCAGATTCTAAATTGTAAAGGGGCCAGGAAATATGGTGCCGCTTCGTTAAGCCGGAACTCAGCGCTACTTCTCTAAATTTGTGAGGGATATTTTTAATCTCGTTTGTTTCAACTTCTTTTAGCTGCGCTACTTCGCAGCCAAACAATTGTGATTCGAATATAAGCGCGTTAATCAGCTGTGATGGTTCGACCATATTTTGAGAATGGCTCACCATAGTTTTACGTACATCGGCTAAAGGCTTAGGTGGAGGTGTAAAATCACCTATTTTAGCGTTCAAACGTAAATTATCCGGCGGGGTTTCATTCTCGCGAGGCACCCAAACGGACAGGCACTTTTGATCATCGATACAAGGATCAGTTAGTGCACCGAGAAATGCCGCAAGGGCTTCACTTTGATGACTATTAAGCTGTACATCTGTAGGCAGTTTGCTGACACCATTTTTTCGCTGTTGAAGTAAAAATTCTAAGGGTTTTTGCGAGTGTTTTTTAGCGTCTGGATTCAGGTCGCTGACATATTGCATCTGTGGATTATTCGAAAAGCTAAAGTCGTAATTTTCTATGGAGCTGACGGGATCAATATGATGCGCTATTACTTCGGATAACTCAGTAAACGCACCTGAGTGCGTATATGGTGAGGTTGCGGTAACGTTCAATAAAGTCGGTGTTCTGAACGCAAATCTGTCATTGTCATTCTGACTTACATCTCTGCGGCCGAAATCTTCACCATTTGGCTGCTTACCTTTACCAAATTGTGGTACTGCAATATTATGAAATTCTTCATCGGAGAAAATAGGTGGAGTATGACAAGCAACACAGTTAACGCCACCGTGTTTTGCTTGATTGAAAAATAATAATGCGCCTTCAATTTGCAAGTCCGTTAGAGCTCTTTCATTACCTTGAACATAGGCATACCAATCGTTATCTATCAAAACTTGTGTAGATTGATAATAGGAAATAGCTTTTTCAATATTGCTAAAGTTAATTAACTTATCAGCATCGGCGTTTGGTGCGTCAAATGCAGCTCGAAATAACGTTAGCCATCCTGAATTAACGTCAATCTGTTTCATTCTTGCCACAAGAGCGTCACGAATGCCTTCATGGGTTTGTGACGTGGCGAAGCTATAACCCAGCATTTCGTCATTTGACACCACGGGAAAACGGGTTTGACTAGCGAGCAAATCATTACCTGCACCGATGTCGCCTTGCCATAAATTGCTATCTGGGGTCCGGTGATTTTGGCCCTCACCGCCATTCTTAAACTCTTCGTCTAAAACAAAAACCCGTCCATCGTAAAACATCGCACGATTATACAATGCAGTATTAAAGGTACTTTGGGCGTGACGGGCTACATTTGGCGAACCGTCGGCGTTAGGATCTGCAGAAGACTGCCAACTATGCCATCGACCGGGCCCAAGTATCTCGGGATCATAAGCAGACTCACCAACAGGTAGACTAAGTTTATCCCCACCCGCTAAGTAAGGGTGGTGACAACTAGCACAGGCAACATCTTTATTGCCGCTTAACCCGCGACTAAAAAATAACTCTTTTCCTAAAGCGAAAAGAGGTGAATCCGTTGGCTTTTTCACTACCGTAGGCAATAATGGGTAGGATTTTTCAAGTTTGTCAAGTACCGCCCTGAGCATCACTCGGTCGTCATTTTCCTTCTGTTGAGTTGTGCTATCAATGCCAGTACAACTCAACAGAGATAATAAGGCAGTGGCTATGCAGATACACAGCCTAACCACTGTAACGTGCACAAACGCCCACCTTTGCAGTTTATTTTCCTGCACTAACTGATGCACAAGATTCACCCCGTAAATAGGTGTTGTTTACAAATCGAATTTCCAATTTCCCGTCGTTAGCAGCAATCTTGTTTATTTTACTTTTACCTTGATAAATGTGTGACGACAGCCCATTTTCGCTGCCAATACTCATACAATTTGGACTGTAAATCGCATTATATTCCTGCTCACCATTAATCTGCTTTTCAAACACTGTAATAACACCCGTTCCGCATTGAGCCATGGCGTAAATATCATCACTTTTGTCGTAGACCTGAACGTGTTCTTCTGTTTCCTCGTCAATCCAATGAATATGTTTATCTGGGGTTCTAACAAAAAAACCACCATTACAACTCACACCCGTTATTGGTTTGGCTGCGGCCAATACTGTAGATGAAATAACAAGTCCTAAAAATAATTGTGAAACAGCAATTAAACTAACACTTACTTTGTGCATAATTGACTCTCTTACGTTATTAGTTAAATAGTCCTTAATGACTATGTTTAATGTGAGTTAACGCCTCTATCGCGGAGGTTTGCCAAATCCTATCCAGCTATTAAATTCTGCAGCAACTACCAATTCATCATTTTCTGTAGTTAACGCCAATGCTGGTAATTTTCTTGGGGCTGGACCAGAGACAACTCCACCACCATCTTTAGGATCAAAAACAGATTGATGACAGGGGCACATGTAATTTTCCTCTTCCTCTACCCATGCGGTTACTGGACAACCGGCATGCGTACATATTGCGGAATAAGCAACAATCCCATCAACAGATAAAGCTTGCGTATCTTGTGATAGTGATACCATTGACAGCTTTTGGATAAGAATCTGGTTATAGCGAGATCCATCACGAACTTCGCCAGTCTTAGGATCAACAGGCACCACTAGCACTTGCTTATCGAGTTCAATTAAATCGGATATTTTGATTAGTGGTCCCTGTAAACGCTTACTAAAATAGGTAAAACGGTCACCCACTTGCGGAGGTAACATACTTTCTGGTGATTTTTTCTTAATTGCAGCTAATGCTAAATTTCCAGTGAAATAATTCACCGCGGGTATTGCTAGCGCAAGATACTTCAATAAATTGCGTCTCTTAAAATCGGTTCCTTTATTTTGATTGGGTTGGGCACAACCACAGCATGCAGTTTGTTCGATATCGTCATGCTTATTATTATTTTGTTCTTTCATTGCTACACCTTAAACTTCAGCAGGCTAAATAGACTTTTACTTTTTTATTTTTCCAGGAAAATGGGGGAAGACAAAAGCGCCTCCCCTACAAACGCTAAGCGTCAGGTAATGCGAATACCCAGATTACGCCTCCCTCTGGCACATCTGCGATCCACTCGCCGCTTTTGTCTTTTGCAGCTAAAACACCATTGGTCCAATGAGGATCAACACCGTATCCAGCCGTGATCGCAATATATTGTTTTCCATCAACTTCATAGGCGACGGGTGGTGCAATTGCAGTTGAGTTTAAGGGGAACTCCCAAAGTACTTCTCCGGTTTTTGCATCAAATGCACGTAACATGCGATCGTTAGTGCCCGCGCTGAATACAATATTCCCTGCGGTAGATAGAACAGGACCCCAATTCATTGTTTTGCCGTAATCGTGCTGCCAAACTTTTTCTCGTTTGTTAACATCCCAGGCTTGCATTTGACCAACACCTTTGCTCTGGTCAGCCAAGTAAACATCTAAATCGGGAATATCAATACCAGCCCAGAATTGCCCTGAAGCAGGTTCAACATCATCTTGGAATTTACCTTTGAAAGAATTACAGATGTTATCGTTTGCTGGAACGTACATCATCCCAGTGTCTGGATTGTAGGATTCGTAAGGCCAGTTTTTACCACCCCATAAACTTGGGCAGTAAGAAACACGCTTACCAGTAACCGGAACATGATCGTAATCATAAGTTGGTCGGCCAGTCTTAGGATCTAATGATTTAAATGCGTTATTGGCTACAAAAGGTTTACCTTCGAGATATTCGATCTTACCTTTACCATCTCTTTCTAACCAATACATGTAACCGTTACGTTGAGGAGAAACTAAGCCTTTAACTTTCTTTTTACCGTCTTTAAGGCCATCAATAAGCATAGGCGCATTCATCGCAGCCCAATCCCAAGAGTCATTATAGTGATATTGATAATGACCTTTGATTTTACCTGTATCAGGGTCCATAGCTATTGAAGAGGCTACATATAAATTGTCACCAGGACGTTGATCACCTAACCAAGGAGAACCGTTTCCAACACCCCAATAAAGAATATCTTCATCCGCATCATAGTTACCCGGCATCCACATGCTACCGCCACCATATTTCCATGCGTCTGGACGTTTTCCTTCTTTTTTCCACGTCTCATGACCCGCTTCACCGGGTCCTGGAACACTATAAGTTTTCCAAGCGGTTTCACAGGTTTCTGCATCCATCGCTTCTAAAAAACCACGCACACCGTATTCACCACCTGACGGACCAACAAGAATTTTACCTTTCACCGGAGTGGGTGCAGAAGTGATATACGCACCGATACTCCAATCGCCAATCTGGCTTTGACACAAACGTTCACCGGTTGCTGCATCTAATGCGTTGAGAGTGCCATCAAGGCCAGCAACGTAGACTTTATCACCCCACAATGCCACGCCACGACTAGTGTTGTGCATGACACTTAAATCATAAGGGTTGTCGTGTTTATAGCGCCAATACAGTTGTCCGGTCTTAGCATTCAAAGCAATGACGTTATTGTATGGCGTAGATACAAACATAACACCATTGTTGATTTGCGCTGGTGCTTCATGACCTGAATCTAGATTGGTTGAGTACGTCCAAACCGGTGTAAGTTTACTCACGTTCTTAGAGTTTATTTCTTTTAGCTTGCTGTACATCCAGCCTTCATAATTACCCTTAGGTAGCAACCAGTCTTCCGGAGCAGCCTCTACTAATCGTTTATGAGTAACAGTTTTATAGTTTTCAATTTTTTTATTAAGCGTAGTCAGGTTTGCTGCTGAAACTGAGTAACTCGACATCAGTCCAACAGCTCCTATACAACAACTAAGATATTTCATTTTAAATACTAAAGATTTCATTATTATCCATGCCCCTGTTTGATTTTTTGATTGTCGAACTAGTAAATCAATTAACATGCCAATAACATTGAAATCTCACAACATTCATAACCATATGTTTTATATGCATTTAACTTATTTTTCTGTAAACCTTTCAATAACACTTTTTAAAATAGTACACAGGTGTTGCAGCATAAATGCGAAAATGAGACACCTAAATTTTGTACAAATTGAATTTTTATATATTTGTCATAAAAATGTTAAACATCTAAAATTTCAGTGTTATGGTGAAACGACACGTTTAGTTGGTTAGTACAAAAAAATAGTAGAAACTTTGCTGTTTATTCTGAGAATTTAATCGCTTCGGAGCATGGATAAAATGAGACAAACACCTCAACTGAAATCAAGTAATGATGTCATCGCTTTTATGACAGGAAACTTCAAAGAACGAGATGTTAATCCGAATGAAACGATCCTAAATTCTTGGCAGAGAAGTATTCTAAAATACGGTTTAGATCCCCATAAACAAAGAGAAGTAGAGATTTTAACCAGCAGCGAAATGCATCAACAACTGCAAAGACAAGAAGATTTTCTGAGTATTGCTAGGCATGGCGTAACAGCGCTCGCAAAACGAATTTCAAATGCAGGATTTTCAGTTATTTTGACTGATGAAACAGGCTTAACTTTAGACGCAAAAATACCCAATAGTATGCGAGATAAATGTCAGAGATCTGGACTCCGAATTGGTGCTGGTTGGTCAGAAAAACAAGTTGGTACCAATGGAATTGGCACCTGTTTAGCTGAAAAAGAATCGATTATCGTTCATCAACATGAACATTTTTTTGCTGAACAAAGCCAATTAAGTTGTTCGGTAACACCTATTTTCGATCCAATGGGCGAATTAAGAGGATGCTTAAATGCCTCTTGTTTAGGTGCCTCAAAAAATAAAGAAAATCAATTTCTTACGTTACAAATGGTTATGATGTACGGAAGAATGATAGAAAATAGTTATTTTCGACAAGCCTATCGTCATCAAGTCACCATGAGTATTCGCCCTACAGAAAGCTTTGCAGATTTGATTCAAGAACAACTTTTAGCAGTTAACGAACGGGGTATCGTTGTCGGAGCTAATCGTTCTGCATTTGCTGAATACGACTCGCTATTGTCACCAGGACAACAACTTCCAGGGAGTCAAATAGAAGATATTGTTGGCCAATCAATTGATGAATTACTGACTAAAAGTAAAGGCGGAGGTGTGGTCGTCCGCTCCTTCTCACCTAAAATGCTAGAAGAAATCGAAATAGGTTTACGAGTACCATCAAGTAAATTAAATACTATACAGCCGGATAGTAGACGCAAACCAGCAGAAAGCTTGGCAATGAAAGCCCACCCTACGTTACAGCAACTAGCGGGTGAAGATCCGGTTGCGCAGTTACAAATAAAACAAATACTGCGAGTCATTAATAAGGACATTCCGTTTCTCATAACAGGTGAAACCGGTACCGGAAAAGAAGCCTTTGCTCGGGCAATTCATCGTGCTAGCGATCGTTCAGACGGCCCCTTTATTGCGTTAAATTGTGCAGCAATTCCTGAATCTTTAATCGAAAGTGAGTTATTCGGGTATCGCAGTGGCACGTTTACCGGCGCCAATAAAAATGGCATGAAAGGTAAATTAGAATTAGCTAATGGCGGGACTATATTTTTAGATGAAATAGGAGACATGCCGATTCAGCTGCAAACTCGCCTTTTACGTGTTTTAGCTGAGAGGGAAACTATACCTCTTGGCGCATCTGAGCCTACTCATATTGATATTCAAGTTATCTCAGCTACCCATCAAAATTTACAAGAATTGATCAGCCAAAAACTATTTCGGGAAGACTTCTATTATCGCTTAAATGGGATGTCCATCGAATTGCCAAATTTACGAGATAGAGCAGACAAAGACGTTATAATAAAATACCTATTAAAAAATCTAAATCCTGAGCAAGAAATCCGCGTATTAGAGTCAGCTAGCAATATCTTGCATAGCTATCATTGGCCTGGAAATATCCGTCAATTAATCAGTGTTCTAAAATTCGCAGAAGCTTTGTCGGAAGACAACACAATCGAGGCAGAGTGCCTACCCAAAGATATAAGATGTTCCAGCATACCGATTCAAAATAAGGGATTTATTGATGACTCAACGGATCAAAGTAAGACCCTTTCAAATTATGTGGGAAACCAAGAAGGTCAACGTCTGTTAGAAACCCTCAAGAAGTACCGTTGGAATATAACTCAAGTTTCTGAAGAGCTGAATATCTGTCGTTCTACTGTGTATCGAAAAATGCGCAAATACAACATTATTCAACCCAATGAAATTTATTAGTAATCGCTTAAACTGCTAATTCCTCCTATCTTACCCAGAGTATCGTAGACTTGAACTTGGCGAATTTGTGCAATAAGCTCGTCTTCATATTAATGCAGCGCAATGTTACATTGATAAACTTTGGTAGCATCATCGTCAGATGTTATTAAATCTGCTTATTGGTTTGCAGTTATACTGTCTAGGTCAATTACAAATACTTGCACTCCTAGTTTAGCTAGTCGATAACATAAACTTCGACCAAGGCCGCTTCTGTCACCAGTAACTAAAGCTGTTTTTCCGGATAAACTTTCGCTCACACTTTAACTTCTACTATTTCAATTATAGTGACAGTATCTATTCGAGATGCTGCAAACGATAAAATTCTGTAGCTGTTTTTGACCAAATTTGTGTTTGTTGTTCAGCAGTCAGGGTAGCTAAAAATACTTCAGTCAAAGTAAGCCACTGGTTATAGTCAGTAGCCAAACTCAGTACTGGCCAATCGCTACCCCACATCAGGCGAGAAGCACCAAAACTTTTTAGTAGGTGGCTCATGTAGGGAATCAAAATATCAAAATTTGGGTTGTATCCAGCTTCAGTCACCAAGCCCGACAATTTGCAATAGACATTTGGCCTTTTAGCTAATGCTTGAATGTCTTCCTTCCATTGTGAAAACTGCGTTTCAGCAATATTGGGCTTTGCAGCATGGTCTATCACAACTTTTAAATTTGGATAGCGATCAACCAAAGTTATTAATTGCTTTAAATGTCGAGGTTTGACTAAAGCATCAAAACACAAACCGAGTTCCGTCAAGGCTTTAAATGCAGGGGCGAACTGAGGTTGAAGCATCCAATCATCATTTAGGATATCTTGAATCATGGGCCTAATGCCCTTGAAATATGGGTTATTTGATAACTTAGCTATATTATATGGCGCATCGATATGTTGCATGTCTATCCAACCGACCACACCTAAAATAAAATCAGTGCTGTGAGCAAGAGACAACATGTAATGGGTTTCGGTCATATCTGGCACAGCCTGCATTATCACGGCTTTATCAATACCCGACTTTTTGAGATGTGGCCGTAGCTCATCGGGTAAGAAGTCTCGATAAATAGTACCCATATCCTCAGTCAACCAATTGTGATGACCAAGCTCCCGTTGCCAAAAGTGCTGATGGCTATCGATACGCATGCGGAATAACTTTGCTTTTTTGGTGGAGAGCCACTGGAGCTACTTTATCCAATAAACCAGCTGTATTAACGTGTTGCCAAACCTCACTTGGATTGGTAAGGAGTTGCGGTGGAGCGAGAGCATGATTACAGTAAGCGGTGCTTTTACCATTAGCGCCTGATGCTGAAATTCCTATGTTGTAAAGTCCGCCAATGGTAATCGAACAGATTTTTGCCTGGCATTTAGGTAAAAATGTCTGCAACGATTGTTGCTCTATTAGACTGTTTCGGACGGCGAGCAAAAAATAAACGCAGTCACCGTAATCTATTGCTTTATAGCCGCCTTGCATCGTTATAGGGAAACGTACATCGTTGTCAGCTCCTTGGGTATCACGGGCGATATGACGCATACATAAAATACCAATTTTATCTAAGCTTAGACGCTGCATACTTTGGTAGAGATACCCCATAGGGCCGCAGCCAAACTCTAACTTGTCTACCTTTACACCGATACTGCTAATTTGTCTTTTAGCGGTAACAGGGAGATTGTGCATCTTATTCATCCGATTAATTCTCAAGTAATTAATAGTATGAACACCGGCTTTGTTTCAAAGCACGCTAAAGCCATAAATTGAAGGGGCCCAACGAGATTAGCGCAACACCACACGCTGAGGCAAAGGCAAAGGCAAAGGCAAAGTTGGTACCCGATCGGGAACGGCTGTCCAAAAGTATTCTTTTAATTTTACCATGTTTAACCACAGTTATTTGTCGAGGCGATTCGAGGGATTCCCTTGCATCTAAATTAGGTAGTTTATAAATAGGCATCTTTGCTGCATCCGCGCGATATAATGTAGGTGCAGACAGTTTATGCTGCTGAATCAAAAAGTTTATTACTAATGATCCAAGCCAAAATGCACGAATGGATTTTAGCCTTTCCGTATCGACTTTATTCATTAAGATATTGTTTATAAATATTACCAATTGGTCGATAGACATATTTTTTAGCTAACCTAATTTCGCGTGAAGCATGGTGTGTTATTTCTTCACTATATATCTTCAACAATGTCCTTCACTTTCTGCAAATAAATATGCTCTGGAATTTGCCCTTGTAAATATAATTTTTTGAGCTTTTCTAAACGTATTTCTATATCTGATTCGTTTTCTTGACTGACCCTGCGAGTTACGGGTGCAGAAAAAATAAGTGTACTTTTATTGTTTTTAATACCTGCATCTGTAGTAGGGACCTCAGTATGCATTTCTGCGATATTCGTTTTCGTTGACTGTTTAGCATATTCAGCTAAGTCAATTTTAATCCAATCAGGCCGTTGGCTCACTCGCGTTATACCGTCTGATAGTTGAAGTTGCCAGTCATGATTTGGCGATGATGCATAATCACCTGTTGATAACTTAAAACCTCTCAGTTCCGCCGCTGATGCAAACCGTAAATTACTGACGCTGTTACCTGCTCGAATATATTTCTTTTGGATATCCACTTGGGCTTCAGCGACTAGCAAATAAAGATATTGTCCGGCTAGATATATTGTGCCGCTCGTATATAAAGTCTCATCTCCTATACCGAAAAAGGCAGAGCGACTATCAGACACCAAAAATACTAATACTTGGTTTTCGTCTAAGGTTTGTAAGGTAGTAACGATATTTTCAGCTAATACCTGTGCTTCTTTATCGGAAAACAACGGTTTAACTTCTTCGCTACTGAGCAAAGACGAGAATGCCCCTGTTGTTGATTTGGGTTCAAATTTAAGGGTGGTTAAAGCAGTCAGGAGCTGTGCTTTCGAGATATCCTCAACCTCGTCGCTTGGTTTAATCAATGTTTTGACATTTTCAATGGCTACATAGTCGAGACCTTGCTCCCAAATAACTTGTTCATAACCGTATAGATTGGATACGAATCCGATCGAAACCGAAATTGCAATAAAACGTTGCAAGCTGTTCATTTAAATTAATACCTTGTCATTCTGAATTATACTTCCTTAAAAGCAATTAACATACCATTAACACCTTGCTGCCGAACGCCGTTTGCTTAGTTGTCCTGAGAGAGAGCTACAGGTGTTATTATCGCTGCCCTACCAGTTTCTTGTTGTAATTAACATCCACGAATTGAATCTACTAAAATATTAAGAAAACTGTGTCATCTGCGACACTTGCCAATGCAACACATGATGCTTTTACCTTTATAGTATTAATTAATGCTGATTTTTTGTCTCACTATCATAAGCTTACATCTAAAAAAAACACTTTTATAACATTGACTTAACAGTTTTATGAGTAAGTAAACAACAGCTGGTCTGGAGCTTGCACCAGCTCAAAAGTATTGTTTTTATCTAATTAAACAAACAGCAGGATACTAGGTAACAAACTTTCACTCTGTTTATTATTCCGAGCCGGTGCAGTCCTTATAAGGAATATCGTAGAGGCACGGCGCAATAATCCATAACCGACTTGAAATCAAAACGCGGGAGTAATTCAAGCATGTCTGATATACCAGTTTATCGTAATTATATTAATGGTGAGTTTAGCTCTGAGCCAACATCTACCATTGATGTATTCAACCCTGCCAATGGCAGTCTATTGTCTAAGGTCCCTAACTCTTCTGCTGAAGAGGTTGATCAAGCCATTCATGCAGCGCGATCGGCTCAGGCTTCGTGGTCTCAAAGGCCAGCTATCGAACGTGCTACTTTCCTTAAGAAAATCGCTGTAAAAGTCCGACAGAATGCTGAAAGACTAGCTACTGTCATTGTCCAGGAGCAGGGAAAAACACAAGAGTTAGCCGCAGTAGAAGTTAATTTTACGGCTGATTATATCGACTATATGGCTGAGTGGGCTCGGCGCATAGAAGGTGAAGTCGTTACGAGTGATAGACAAGGGGAAAACATCTTTGTTTTTAGAAAGCCCTTAGGTGTAGTTGCAGGCATTCTGCCTTGGAATTTCCCATTCTTTTTGATCGCAAGAAAAATGGCTCCAGCACTTATCACCGGTAATACAATTGTTGTCAAACCAAGCGAGGAGACACCAAACAATTGTTTTGAATTCGCTAAGCTAGTTGCTGAGACAGATTTGCCTTCTGGCGTTTTCAATGTTGTTTGCGGTACCGGACATGAAGTTGGGAATGCGCTCTCTACTAGCCCTAAAATTGACATGATTAGTTTTACCGGAAGTGTTGGTACAGGCTCGCATATTATGGCTGCTGCCGCCCCTAATATTACTAAACTAAATTTAGAGTTAGGTGGTAAAGCGCCCGCTATTGTATTGGCTGATGCGAATATTGATCTTGCTGTTGAAGCGATTAAAAACTCTAGGATCATTAATACCGGACAAGTATGCAATTGTGCCGAGCGAGTTTATGTTCAAGCGTCTGTCGCGGATGAATTTACCAGCAAGTTGAGTAAAGCAATGGCACTCATCAGATACGGTGATCCCATGACGCAAACTGACATCGATATGGGGCCCCTGATAAATAAAATGGGTCTTGATAAAGTAGCGAAAATGGTTGAGCTTGCTAAACAGCAAGGTGCTGAAGTAGTAACTGGTGGTAAATTAGCAGATTTACCACAAGGCTTTCATTATCAGCCAACAGTATTAAGTGGGTGTAACAGTAAAATGGAAATCATGCAAAAAGAAATTTTTGGACCCGTATTACCTGTACAAATTGTTGCTGATTTAGATGAAGCTATTGCTTGTGCCAATGCATCAGAATACGGATTAACTTCTTCCATCTATACAGAAAGCTTAAGTCTTGCAATGAATGCTATCAGTGGCCTAGATTATGGAGAAACCTATATTAATCGCGAAAACTTTGAAGCTATGCAGGGGTTCCATGCTGGAGCACGAAAATCTGGTGTGGGCGGTGCTGATGGTAAGCATGGTTTGTACGAGTATATGCGCACACACGTAGCCTATATTCAGTCCTAAATTAATATCTCAAAAGAGCCTTAACTTAAGAGGCTCTCTTTTTGGTAGCCTGATTAGATGTGTGGATTGTAATGGAAAGGTTAAAACGTAAGTTACAAAAACAAGGTGTTTCAGT
This sequence comes from uncultured Gammaproteobacteria bacterium, assembly GCA_913060525.1. GTDB lineage: Bacteria > Pseudomonadota > Gammaproteobacteria > Francisellales > Francisellaceae > CAJXRW01. The sequence goes on along the minus strand of CAJXRW010000006.1, from coordinate 2,193 downwards.
TTTTGAATTTTGCATAGAGGAATACGTCAAAAATGTTGTGGCTTTAAATACTGTTAATTATTTCTCTGAACAATCTATTCGCTATGCCAAAACTAATGATACGCGTTCTATGCCAATTTACAGTGCTATTTTAGCTGTTGATGAAAGTGCAAATATTTATACGGCAAAACATATATTTGATGATTTTACGAAGCAGCCTGTCAATCAACGATCGGCTATTTCAATATATGAAAATAATATTTTTGAAAATATGGAAGTTGCCTCTTTTTTTATTCAAAACCTTATTCCTAAAAATATTGCCCCTTTATATAGAATCATTCCTTCAGATTTATCTGATTGTCATTGCTTGTATATAATTAAAAACCTGTAGCCCTCAACTTTTTTATTTACAATTAAAAATACCCATAAAGAAGGGCATATTAACTATGCCCTTAAGGATTTTAGCGGCGAAATAAATAGTTAGAAAGTGACAGAAGCCTCGGCAATAATACCATCCCATTCAGCTCCGCCTGCCGCTCCGAACTCAGTAGCGCCACCACCAGAGAATTGATCTTCTTCTTGTTTAACGTATTCGATTTTAAATAAGGTTGAATCATTCATCCACCAACCTGCACCGATCTGCAATCTTGTCGCATCATTTTCTGTTTCGATTCCTTCACTATCATTTGTTGATTCTTGATAACGAACGGCTATATACGCGCTGCTGGTAAGATCATACTTACCTTCAATTGACCAAAATGACATTTCTGATTCTTGTTCAACATAATCGGTTTGCAAGCTACCTTGTCCATTCGCCCAGCTATAATCGTCACTAGCATTACCATATAACGCATGGACCATGAAATTATCGATTTTATACTGCACATCGGCTTGCCAGATGAAGGCATCGACTCCTGGAATTATTAAAGTATGAGTGCCTCTAGCGCTGACGGGGGTGCTGGCAAACTGATAGTTATCACCATCTCCCAAGCCTATTGCAGAACCAAATGCTTTACCTCTGACAGCTTCAATATCATGATTGGTTTTGAATGTGCCTGCACCAAAAGATAAACCATTAGCAAAGTTTAGTGTTCCTCTTAAGCCGTAATTGTATCCCCGACCATCACTAAAATCCGCGAAAAAATCAGGAGTGGATACGACTGCATCCCAAGTTATATTAGTATCATTTGAAACATCGTGTACGCCATAAACCCAAACACCTTCTTCTGCGGTAATCATATCCACTAGGCCGTTGCCGACAAATGGATTCGCTTGTACTGCTGCACCATCTGAATAGCGTAAAAATGTTTGTGTTGTGGAAATTAGATTCCCTAACCGTAAGCCAAGGCTATCAGTTATATCAAATTGAATCCATGCTAAATCCTGGGAAATGGCAGCGCTACCGTTATTCCAGTCGTTTGGTTCCTCCGCAAGCTCAGCAAAAATAGAGACTCTTTCGGAGACTTGTGCATTAACATTTAGCGCGAAACGTAAGCGATGAAAACCAGAATCAGACTCGGCGTTGGCAGGATTTGCTGCGGCTCCATCAACTTCCATTCCTGCTTGCCATGATTGCATGACTGCACCGCTAAACTGTATTTTACTGGTTTCTGCAGCTAAGGTTTGGCTGCAGATAAAAGAGGTCAGAATCGCTGAGGCGACTTTCAATTTTTTAAATTTAATTTTCATGTTAATTATTCCCAATGTGTAGTGGCCTATGAATGGTTAGCCATCGACTATTTCGCAATTCGTGTGCCATTAAATTTACATTTCAATAACAAAATAAAACTTATAAAAACAATTACTTGTGGTTTTATTTGAAATTTTGGGATGACGCTTGTGTAGCAATCTTGCTTTAGCCATGCGACAAGTGAATGATACTTAGCTAAGAGACGTTATGAGTGAACTTTAGGTAGGGAAAATGAATAGCATAAAGCGCGAGAACTAAGATATGTATGAACTATTTGTTGTTACGGCGAGAGTAAATAATTTGAATAAAGGAAGCTACTCGCGAACATCAATTAGAACACTTAATAACGACACGGCGGAGAGAAACCTTAAGCGTCGCTTTCTAAACCGAATGAAAATGTTTAGCTTTGCGAGAGCCAGTTTCATATGTCGTCATAGGTTCAACAGGCCTTAAAGTCTTCGGTGAAGGTGAGTGACTGTCTCTTATACACATCTGACGCTGCCGACGATCTACTCTGTGTAGAT
>CAJXRW010000005.1 GCA_913060525.1 uncultured Gammaproteobacteria bacterium | reverse complement strand
GGACCATTCGTACCTATTGAAAATTATCTTCGGAAATTAAAGTGCGATTGCCCTGATCACCACTTGATTATGAAGGCTATTAACAATAATACGTGATATTATAATTTTGATGAAATTATTGCATAATAGATATACCAAGTGTTATCTTTGATTGGTTGATCATTTATTCAGAGTGGAGATTTAGCTATGGCTAAGGGGACAGTAAATAAAGTTATTTTATTAGGTCGTTTGGGGGCTGATCCTGAGGTGCGTTTTATGCCAAGCGGGGCAGCGGTTGCAAATTTACGTTTAGCTACCAATGATGGCTATAAAGATAAACAGACAGGACAGTTTATTGAAAATACTGAGTGGCATAGGGTTGTTGTTTTTGGTAAGCAAGCAGAAGTTATAGGTGAGTACTGTAAGAAAGGCTCAAATATTTATGTTGAAGGTAGAATAAGAACGAATAAATGGCAAGACCAACAAGGACAAGATCGCTATACAACTGAAATAGTGGCGAATGAATTTCAATTGATTGGCGGTCGTACAGAGTCATCTGGCGGTACAGCAGCACCTTTTGGTGCATCAGGTTCTGTTGGTGGTGTACAGCCTAAGGCTGCACCAGCTTCGGCTGTAGCCTCGTCATCTAGTGCTGGTGGCTTCGATGGCGATTTTGATGATGATGAAATACCGTTTTAGAGGTTACTTTATTTCATAATGTTAAATTTCCTCACACAAGAGTTTATATATAAGGTATTGTAGTTAATTCTATACAAAATCTAGTGTAAAGTATTTACTTGTACATTTTCTGATATGTGATACTTTTATATTATGTAAAGAATATGAACAATACTGTTAGAGATATCCAAAAAACATTTGTCCTAAAGTCTGGTGAACGTTACTGTTTATTAGTGAATAGTAAGGGTTTGCCTTTATATTATCCAAATCTATATGTTACTACACAAGTACGCAACAAAGCTCTATCATTTTCTACAATGGAGTCAACCTTAAGTGGTATTTCAATTTTGCATCGATTTTTAGATGAGCAAGAAGAAAATCTTTACTTTCGGTTTCAAAAAGGGAGATTCTTAGAGGAGTCAGAGCTGGACGCTATTAGGGATTTTTGCCAGATAAAGTTTCGCTCCCAAGTTAATCATAAAGACCGAAATGTTGTTCATAAACTGTATAAGTTGCAGCAGTTGGATGACAAAGTGTGTGCCGAGACAGAATATGCTCGTTTGACTGTCATAGCAAAATATCTAAAGTGGTTGGCAGAACAGTTAATTGGATCATCTAAAGATCGGTTTACAGTCTTTCAGATTGGTAAAATGGAAAAAGCACTCAATGCTCGAAGGCCAGTCAAGAAGAGCCGTAATTGTGAAGTTGAATTAAAGGGCCTGTCTGATGAACAGCTTGATACACTGTTTGAGATATTTAGACCAGAGTCTGATCTTAACCCTTTCGTGGATCAGTCTATTAAAGTGAGGAACCGTTTGATCTTTTTGATGCTTTATCACCTAGGATTAAGAGGTGGAGAGCTCTTAAATATTCGCATACGTGATATAGACTTTGGTGTTAACCAGCTTATTGTAGCCCGTAGAGCAGATGAACTGGATGACCCACGAAAAGATCAGCCTTTGGTTAAAACTCTTGATAGACGCCTACCCATAAAGGATACCTTGGCGAAGGAAATCCATAATTACATTCTTCAAGAAAGAAGAACAGTTAAAAACACATCGAAAAATGATTTTCTTTTTGTGACACACAAATCAGGACCAACACAAGGTCAGCCGCTTTCTAAATCAGCATATAAGAAAATTATTGATATTGTTCGAAAAACTTCTCCTTCATTATTTAAATTCACTGGTCATCAATTACGACATGTGTGGAATAAGGCATTTTCAGAGCACATGGATGCAATGGATGTGCCTCGTGGTAATGAAGAACAAGAAAAGATCAGGTCTTATTTGATGGGGTGGAAAGAGGGATCAGGAACGGCAGCAACCTACAATAAACGTTTCATTAGAAGAAAAGCAGATAAGGCAGCCATAGAATTACAAGAAGGCATGACAAGAGTGCCCAAGGGAATGGATAATGAATAGTTCTGGGGCTCGAAAAAATGGCAATAATGAGATAGTATTAACCAAGTCTGGATATAGATTTAACCTTGATGATAACTATTGGGTGTTAGATAAAAATATAACAGTTTGTATCAGTTCAGTGCGTGACCTATTAGATAGAGCTATAGTTCAAGGCTATTTACAAACTCTTGCCTTCTATGCACGAAATTATTCTCCATCTCATGTTAAGAATATTAATGAGAGATTTCTGTGCTATTTACGTGCGTCAAAATCAACAGTAATTAATGAATTAAGCTTGATTAATTATCGTTCAGTCCGTGTGTCAAATACTGAGTGGTATCTTGGAACAATAAGGGGGTTTTTAAAGAGATGGTTCTACCTTGGTTACCCTGGTATTTCAGAAGAAGTAATTGCATTACTTGATAGCTGGAGGCTTAAAGGTAATGTCAAAGGAGATGTTATTAAACGTCTTGACCCTATTCAAGGGCCGCTGAGTAATATTGAACTGCAAGGCTTTAACGAAGGGGCTGTGCGAGCATTTGAGTCTGGCAATATCTCGTTAACTGATATGGCCATGGGGCTTGCGATTAGTAATACAGGTCGCCGACCGATACAAATCTCCCACCTCCGTTTAAAAGATATCCTGAAAGGAAAGAATAAACGAGGTGAGGACGCATATCTCTTAAATATGCCTAGAGCAAAACAGAGAGCAACCACCTTTAGAAAACTATTTAGCCAGTTTGCAATTACAGAAGAGCTATGGACCATTCTGTCAGCACAAGCTGAGCAGGTTACCAGATCAGTTCAAAGTGCGGTTGGTTTTGCACTGCCGGTGTTAGATCAAATCGAATTGCCATTATTTCCTGACATGAGTAAATTAAAGGATAAAGTTTCTCTATCTGGTTTAAAGGAATTATTAAAAAATGATACCTTGCATATTAAGTCGACTAACATAACTGATAAATGTAAAGTCATTGTTAAGCAAGCGGGTCTGTATTCTGAAAGAACTGGTGAGCCATTAAACATTTCCTCAAATCGATTTAGATATACTATTGGTACAAGAGCTGCAAGAGAGGGTTTTGGCTCAATGGTGATAGCAGATCTGCTCGACCACTCAGATAATCAAAATGCTGGGGTTTATATCGAAAATATCCCTGAACATGTGGAGAGTTTGGATAGAGCTGTAGGGCATCAAATGGCGCGTTATGCGCAGGCTTTCGCTGGTATTCTGGTTGACACAGAAAGCAAAGCGAAACGTGGTAACGATCTAAATAGTCGAATTAGAACTAAAAATGAAGGAATTGGAACTTGCGGAAGCTATGGTTTTTGTGGTGCGAACGTGCCGATTCCTTGTTACACGTGTATGCATTTTCAGCCATGGTTAGATGGACCCCACAAGGCAGTCTATGATGGTCTAATTTCAGAACGAAAACGACTGCTTGAGCTCACAGGAGATAAGCAGGTTGCCGCGGTAAATGACCGAAGTATCTTAGCCGTAGCTGATGTTATTCAGCGTTGTGCGATGAGAAAAAAGGAGTTAGATGGTGGCTGATATATTTAGCTTTTCTCCTCAAGCAGATATAGATGCGGCTGGTAATTTGGCTAGATTTATTGATCGCTGTAAAACAGAATTAACTATATTCGGTGCTGATTTTATCTGGGAGGATTGGAAATGGCCTCGGGCAGCATATTTCACCAAGCTAGGCACTCACAGTGGATCTAATGATGAATCTACAAAGTTAGATGAAGAATTTATCGATTTTGCTAAAGCATACTTTAGATATCAGCAAGGTCACAAGCCGACCAAAGCGAAAAATGAAATGATTGCATTGAGAGCGATAGAGGCTGATCTATTGCAAAGTGGGCATTCTGCTTCCGCTAGTAATATTACAATATCAATACTTGATAATGCTGCTCAAATAATTCGAGAGTATTATTGCAAAGGAGCTGCTTATCATGGTGGGCGAGAGTTGGAACGACTAGCGAAATTTCTTACCTCTAAAAACTTAGTTGCGTCAAACCTGACTGGCTGGAAAAACCCAATCCAGCGGAAAAATGACGAAATACAAACAGGCAAAAAAGCTAAGGAACGAAGGGATAAAAAAATGCCCTCAGATGAAGTGCTAACAGCAATGGCGGAGATATTTGCCAATAATCCAACTGACCCAAAAGATATATTTACCTCATCAACATTTGCGATGCTAATGTGTGCGCCATCACGAATTTCTGAGATTCTTGAATTGCCAGTTGATTGTGAAGTTGAGGAGAAGGATTCAAGAGGTATAGTGCGCTACGGCTGGCGTTTTTTTTCAGGTAAAGGCTATGGAGCAAATATTAAATGGATACCTTCTGAAATGGTGAGTATTGCTAAGGAGGCAATAAGCAGAATTAAAGTGTTAACTTCAGAAACTAGAAAGCTAGCAAAATGGATTGAGCTTAACCCTGATCAATTTTACAAGCATTCAAATCTTCCTAATTGTAGAGATGATAAATCTCTAACTTTAATTGAAGTATGTCAGGCAATGGGGTTGGTCTGTCATTCAAAGGTAGCTGCTCAGAGTTCTTTGCATGGTATGAATATGAGTACCAATGATGGTGAATACTCACTTTATAAACTCTGGCAGCATGTGCAAGAACGACAACCAAAAGAATTTCCTTGGCTTAGTAAGGAGAAAGGTATCAAGTATAGTAACGCTCTTTTTTGTATGCAGCGTAACTTGCTTAATAGTGTAAAAGGAACTAGCCCTGTCTTACTTTGGCGCCCTACAGTTAATGTATTCAATCATGATTTGTCACCTAGACTGAGTTTGGGCAATGACTACCATAAAAGTATTTTTGATCGCTATGGCTATAAGGCGCTAAGTGGGGAGAGGCTTAAGGTAACATCACATCAGGTTCGACATCTTCTCAATACCATTGCTCAGCGTGGAGGTTTGTCACAATTACAAATTGCAAACTGGTCAGGGCGAGCTGAGGCAAAGCAAAATCGCACATACAATCATATGAGTGAATATGAAATGGTTACTCTTGCCGAGGAGGTTGATACTTCATTACAGCTTTTTGGTCCATCCGGTGACGTTGCCAAGCATATGCCTGTAACAACTCAAGAGTTTAACTTGATGGAAAAAGGAGCTGTACATGTTACAGAATTTGGTGTGTGCGTTCACGATTTCACTATGTCTCCCTGTGAGAAATACCGAGATTGCCTAAATTGCACGGAACAGGTTTGTATTAAGGGAGAGCAAGATAAACTTGAAAGAATCAAAAAACGTTTTGTTGAAGTTGAACAACAATATCTTTCTGCTAAGAAGGCAATGCATGATGGATTAGCTGGCGCCGATCGCTGGTATGAATATCATAAAAATACACTTGGGCGCCTAAAAGAATTAATTGCGATCATGGAAGATCCAAATGTTCCTGAAGGGTCTCAGATAAAGTTGCGAAATCAAAAAGGGTTCAATCCATTTCGTCGAGCTGTTGGGTATAAGGCGGGTTCAACAGCGCTTCACAGCAAAGAAGAGGCAAAAATGCTTGATGATATGACAAAAATTTTAGGAGGCGGACTTGGCTAAACACCTAACAAATCGAGATGTAGAAGCTATTCTCAATATAATCCATGCCCATGATAGCAATAAGCTAACGTGGGATAGCGTTTGTGAGGCTTCTGAAGCTGTCGTAGGTAAAAAACCTACTCGACAATCTTTGTCAGCTAACGAGCTTATAAAGGAAGCTTATGCGTCTAAAAAAGCATCCCTTAAGCTTAGTGCTCCGAGCAAGCCGAAGCCGTGTAACTTATCTGCTGCTGCAGATAGAATTGCTAGGTTGCAAAGTGAAAATGAGATGCTTAAGCGTAAAAATGATGCACTACTAGAGCAGTTTGTAGTTTGGCAATACAACGCCTATAAATACGGAATAAAGGAGCATCAACTTAATGCACCATTACCCCGCATTGATCGAGAACGAACGGAATAATAGTGTGTTGTGATAATAAGGTGATTTTTAGAATATGAAATCTGATTTCTTGGGTGCCAGAGGGTCAAATGCTGGCGATGATTTCCACGAGTGGTGGGCTCTTCGTTTAGCATTACAATTGCTAGATCCAGATACATCCTTGTCTGCTGTAACAGTTGAAGGTGTCAACCTTGATGATAAAAAGGGACAAAACTTAACAGGGTGGGACTCTGTTGATTGTGGCTTGTTTCATGGTGGTGAAACAATGGAGCAAGCTGAAAGAGTTATTATTGAACAGTTAAAGTATTCCTCATCTACGCCTAAAAAGAATTGGACTGTTTCAGAGCTAGTTAGTTCAAAGTCGAAGTCTATTAATAACAGTATTATCAAAGGACTTGCTGAATCATTTAATGCCATATCAAAAATCAGACCAGATCTGATTAGAGCTGGTGCGATAACAATCAGACTAGTCAGCAATCGACCTATTGGTTTAGACCTTGAGAGATCATTTACCGATGGTAATTACAGTAAACATGAAAAGTTAAGAGAGGCCAGTGGTCTCAATAAAAGAAATTTCAAGACATTTATAAAGCTCTTTGATTTTTCTAGTTGTGGAGCTGGATCTCGATTTGAACAAGAAGAAAAAGCAATTAACGAAATTTTAAAACTAACACATAATACTGATCGAGGATTTGTATTGGATTTGAAAGATCGTATCCACAAGCTGATGCTACCGGAGGCTACAGGACGTTATATCACTAAAGAAATAGTTCTTACCTGGATGAATGTTTCTGATCCTCTTGCGCTATTCCCATGTCCTTCAAGGCTCAAGGCAGTAGATAATCCAATTAAAAGAAAAGTTGCTGATGCGATACACAACATTATGCTTAATGATAGTCAATTTATCTGCCTGCATGGTGAAGGTGGTAGTGGCAAAACGACTGTACTAAAACAAGTTGAAAATTTATTACCGAAAGGTTCTGTCCTGATTACCTATGACTGTTATGGTGCAGGCACTTATTTGAATAGTGAAACATATCGGCATAGATCGAAAGATGCTTACTTGCAAATTATTAATGAAACTTCGGCCCGATTGCCATTACCCTTGTTGATCAGTCAGGATAACTCTGTGGATTTTATTAAGGCTTTTTCGTTAAGAGTCGAAAGTGCAAGCAAGGTTTTAGAAGCACAAGCAGATAATGCATTGTTGGTCGTCGTTATTGATGCCGCGGATAATTCTGTAACGGGTGCAAAGCAATGTAAACCGGAAGAAACCAGTTTTGTGCATGAGCTGATTAAAATAGGTAGTTTACCTAGCAATGTTAGGTTGATGATCTCTGCGAGAACTGGGCGTTTAGATTCATTATCTATTCCACCTAAATACAACTCGGTAGAAATTTCTAACTTCTCATTGGAAGAAACAGCGCTTAATGTGTTGAACCAATATCCCGGCGCAACTCAAGAATGGATAGAGGATTTTCATAATTTATCTAATCAGAATCCACGAGTACAAAGTTACGCATTCGACTATGCAGAATCAGATCCGAGCAAAGCGATTGAATTTTTAAGACCCAATGGAAAAGGTTTAGATCAAATTTTCGAAGCTCGCTTTGAAGAGGCGATTTTGAAGGAAGGTAATTCTGATCTATTGTCTCTTGTTTGTTCATCGTTAATCGCATTACCTGCACCAGTTCCAAAGCAACATTTGGCTAGTGTTGTAGGAATATCAATAGAGGAGGTTAACGATATTGTCTCTGACCTTCCAGGGATGCGTGTTCTTGAAGATAAAGTTGGGTTTCTTGATGAAGATGTTGAATTCTTTGTCAGAGATAAGGCGGAACCAAAGCTGCTGGAGGCTTATCAGCGTGCAGCAAAACATTTCTGTGCCAATCATGAAAGTGATGAATATTCGGCTATTCATTTAGCTTCAGCATTATTTTCAGCTGGACAAGGTCAAGAAATCATAAAAATTATTGAGGAAAATAAAGCGCCAACGGCCATAAAAGACCAAGTAATTCGTAAAGAAGTCCAGCGGCAAAGGTTAAGACTCGCGATGAAAGTCTGTAGATCAACAGGCAGTCAGGCAGATGCGATATTTACCTTATTAGTGGGTGCTGAGGCTATAAAAACAGATAGTGCTGTAGACGACATCATCTATGAAAACCCTGACCTATCCGTCCATTTTGCATCTGATACTATCGGCCGAAAAATACTTTACTCATCAAAAATGTATGAAAAACATGGTAGGTTCTTATCGCATATTGTCGCTCGTGATGCCGCTGACAGAGACTTTATCGCTGTCCGTGAAAAAAAACACTTTCTTCAGGAATGGATGAATCGGAGAAGTGAGGATATTGAACGACAAAAAGCCGAACAAAGCGAGCATCGGTACCAACATATAGATGCGTGGACATTAGAGCTTGAGGATATTACTGCTGTTGCTCACTCAGTGTTGGATATGGAGGGTTACCAGGCTGCATACAAGTTCATTTGTGGATGGAGGTCGAAAACTATCCATTACAAAATCGCGATCAGATTATTGGATCGCCTGTTGTTATCAGGCAAGGTGGTGACAGTTCAAGAATTTTTGAATAGTGGCTGTATACCAGAGCCTTGGTCATCGCTATTCAGCATACCTTTAGCGCTTGTTGGTAATGACATTAATTATACTGCTCTTGAAAGGTCACTGTGCAGCAAGGAAATACTGAAGTGTTGCGATCTAAAAGAGCTGGAACAGTATACATCTAAAGATTCAGATGGTTCTAGCTATACGGAAATGTTATTAAGTGGCTGTGAAATTTTGGCTGCCAATGGAGTAAACTTAAGTTCAGTTGAACCAGTCCTTGAATATCTATGCCCAGATAAATGGCGTTTAGTTGATAACATATACATACACGATATTCTTAAAAACGATGTTGCTTTTAGAGCTTATTCTTTGTTGATGCGTTACCGTGGTCTTGACGTCACCATAGAATCATATTGGATTGATCCGATTATGCCTGAAGATATTGAGGAGGTTGAAAAAAAGAGACAGGAGCAAAAATTATCGAAAAAGCACAACGAAATAAAGGAAGACTTTTCAGATCTATTGTCAGTTTATGTTATTAGAGCAGACATATTACTGTCTAATATATTGCCCGAAAATGCTGAAGTTAAAGCTAAGTCTGCAATAGATTCTTTTTTGGCAAACTCCTGGAGAATATCAAGAAAGCATAATTTAGAATCCATATGTAGTCAGCTTTCTTTATCGGTAGCCAAGCTATCTATTGTACCAAATATTGATATGAGCTCAGTACTAACCTTGGCTAAGGCAACGTTTAAACAATGGCCGTCTGTATTTTCGTCTGGTCAGCATAAGGTTATCGCAAATTTAATTAAAATACCGGAGTTGAGGCCGTCGGTTGTTAAGGACATTTACGACCGTTCAGTTGAAGTAAAAGATATAAAGACAGCAGCAAGTGAAAAAATCAGCATTCTTCTAGATTTGTCCAGGGTGTTGCTTTTTGTTGATAAGGATGAAGCAAGAGAAATATTCAAGATCGCAGTTGATATCGCTAATGACGTTGATGTCGATGCTATGCATGATGTAGCTCTTTTTTCAGCTTTATCCAAAAAAGCTAAAAACCACTTTTCACTCAAAAACGCACAACAAATAGCAGCTCAAATGTCGGCAATAATAACCGAATACGGCACGCTTCTTAGTGGGTATGAGCATTTTCCTTGGGGTGATGCAATTTCAGCTGTTGCCATATTAGATATGGCTAAAGCAATCAGGCTTATTGGATATTGGGAAGATTGTGATTTAGTTCAAGCTAGTGAAACCCTTCCTGCTTTGATGTCTACAGGTGTTTCAGAAGGAACTATAAATTCTGCACAGGCAGTACCTTTATTGAATTTCTGTGATGATTTGAATGATGATCTTATTACTAAGCTAGTGTCAAATACAAATGCTCCAGATGCTAATCAATTGATAGAGGAAATCTCAAGAGCTGAGTTATTGAGATTTAACAGGGGCGATAGTTCTAAAGTTTGCCATAAACTAAATGAACTAGTTCAATATGGCGGTAGTAGTGAATATTGGCATTCAGCACTTAATCAATTTATTAAATTTAAATTACAAATCGAAGAAAGCACAAAAGCTAAAACTAGTAATGATGAGCTTGATTCGACAAATAGGAAGTTAAAGGAAAAAGAGTTCATTGAAAGTATAAACGTTGCGGATATTTCCTTTGAATCAGCTGATGATCTAATAAACTTGGTATTTTCTATAAGAAATGTAGCTAAGGGTGAAGGTATATATATTACCAGCAATGACATATTGAGGTTTATTGGTAGTCGTTTGGAGTCAAAAAACCGTGTTTCTTTTTTGAATTGCCTAACTAATGTGCGAGTAATGGATGATCTTGGCTATACTTGGGCTAAAATGTTAATTGATTGCATTAACCTATGGATAGGTTCATCTCACGCTATATTTTCTTGGAAGGATGATAACCTGCCAACCTTAATTGTTTATCATCTGGACAAGTTTACTGATAGTGCGTATTGTTATGACAAGCGGATGCTGGAAGATGTTGTTTCTAGCCTTAACTTAAATAATTCAGAGACGATTAGTTTGCTGTTAGATGGTTTGGAGAAAAGTGTTGAATCAATACCCTTATACAAGTTATACCTGATAATCAGACTACTTACTAAGTATTGCAGCGAGGAACAAATTGCAGATGTCACAACTCGTTATGTTCAGCGTCTAACCACACGGTTAAAACTTCCAGCAAAAACAATTGAGTCTGAGTGTTCAGTTGAATCAGCATTAGCATGTCAACTCTATTCGTTTTTAGGTGATGTCGATACTAGAGTGAGATGGCGAGCAGCACATAGTATTAGAGCGTTAGCTAGAATGGGAGACTTTAAGTCAATTTTGTTGTTAACCAATCTATATGATTGTAAATCCATGTCAGGCTATCGTGAAAATAATGCGCCTTTTTATTGGTTATCAGCTCGTCTTTGGCTCATTGTTACATTTGATCGAATTGCATCTGAAGTGCCAAAAGCCATCGCGCCTGTGGCTCGCTGGTTATTGAGCATTGCCACTGACCAAAATTTCCCGCACGTATTGATACGCTATTTTGCAAAGTCTTGTTTGATTAAGATTCTTTCAGAAGGTTTTAATGAATTCAATAACCATGAAATTGCTTCTATTCAGGCAATTAATGTTTCTGGGCTTTCTGCTGAAAAATCGAAACATAGAATTTCTCGAGGAGGCTTTCCTGGGGGTGATAAAGATCGAAGATTCAGGTTTGATTCATTAGATACCCTAACGTATGTCTACCCGGGAGCGATAGAATGTTTTGCTAATGTGAATGAAGAGATGTTTCTTGATGAAGCAGAGACCTGGATTATTGATCGATGGAAGAATGATTTGGATTTATCAATATGGCAAAATGAACCTAGAAAACATAAGTTTGAAAGAGCTAACTATACTCTATATAGCCACAGTCATGGTTTCAGGCCAACGATAGAGCGTCATAGTTATTACCTTGAGTGGCATGCCATGTGGTGTAGCCTCGGTTCTCTAATGGAAGGAAATGCGTTAGCTGAGCCTAAATATGATGATGACGATTATGGCACACTAATCGGATTTTTGAGACAAGAGGGATTAACTCAGCCGCCTCACTGGTTAAGTGATCTTCGCTGTCCAATGCCACTAGAATCGCGCTTTTACAAGTCACCTACTGTCGATGCAGAGGATTGGGTGGCAATGATTGCCGCAAATGATTTTGAGATAGAACTGGGGTTAGCCTCTGATGATAGTAAATTAGTTGTCGCCACTGATTATGATATTTATACGAGTAAGCATAATACTAGCGTAAGAATATCCTCTGCGTTGGTTAGCTCCGATACAGGGTTATCATTAATTAGGGCTCTTCAAACATCTGATGACTCTCATGATTATCGATTGCCGTCTGAAAATGAGCACTTTGAAATAAATGAAGCTCCATATATGCTGCGTGGTTGGCTTAACGAGCCCTCTGGTTCTTCAAGATTAGATGAAAAAGACACATTTAATCATGGTGTTAGTATGATTAAATGCATGCCTTCCCAAAGCGTAATTGAATTACTTGAGTTGTGTCGATCGAATAGCTATCCAGTTAGTTGGATTGATAAAAGTAGTGGGGATAGGATATTTTCTTATGCGGCATGGTCAAACTTAAGAGATGATTCTAGAGAAGAAAAATACATATATAATGATAGTATTGTCTCTAATGGATATCGTTTGGAAATATCATTGTCTCACCTCAAGCAATATCTGAGCGAAGTTAACTTTGATTTAATTCTTGAGGTCGAAATAACACGAAGGGTAAGTAAAGATGGAATTACGAAGTATGACGAAGAGTCCAAAAAAAAAGCACGGTACGCAAGACTCTACCTTCTCAGAAGAACTGGAGAGATCTTTACCGTTGAAGGATGTATTGGTACTTGGGCATCACCTGGCGACTGAGCTAGGTTTTTCAGATAGTTGTGATACCCTTGGAAAATGGATGTCTCATCATTTGGCAGAAGTAATGGATCGGGTCGAAAATGAAGAAAGTCCCGAAAAAAAAGAAGAGTACCAGCAGCAAGCTGTTGAGTTGATTTTAAAAATATGGGAACACAGATGTTCCTTGAGAGGAGATGCATATCCTTTGGCTAGGTTTAAAGGTATTATCGATTCATTGGGCATACTTTCCCCTGAGGTAAATGTATGGGAGAGAAATAAGCTTGGGCAGGGAAGATAAGATGGTATTACGCCTAAATCCCTTCAAAATAAAATTGGAAAAAGCAGTTTCTAACGAATGCGGGTTTAGCCTTTAATGCAGGTACTGCAGTGGAAGTAATATAAGGAAAAACTCACTGAAAAAGATAAAGAGATAAATGAGCTACACCGTCAGCTGTGTGCAACCTTCTCTGGTTGTAATAACGAATATAATCATTCACATCCGTTTCCATATCATTTTAGTGACTGGTATTCGGCATATAAGGTTGAGATATTTTGCCCATAATAAATTGGGGGTGCTAGGTTCTCATCTGGCAAGGCAGATCCTGAACGATTAAATAGTTTTGACTTTCTAGTCTTCTTATATTTGCGTGAGTTAAGACTTAAAACAGATTTGGCCCTAAGCACTTCAAAGGAATAACCTCGACCATTTTTATTCATTACCTTAGTTAAGCTATCAATAGCTCCAGTACAGGAATTGGTATATTGATAATCAAAATAGTTAAAGATATGTTCTTTCCAATTCTCAATGGTTTTAGCAACAGGTTCAAAATATTCTCTAACGTTATCATCTATTAATGTTAGCCAGTTATCATAAGCGGTAATAGCTTGCTGTTTATCGGTTAAATCAAAGATACAAAAGAAAGATTCTTTTAAAATATACACATGTTCCAGCTCAGGAAACTTAGCAAACCAATCAAATAAAATCATTTTATTTAATTCAGATAAGTCACGTTGCCTTTTAAGTAGTAAATAACGATCATTCTTTAATTGTTTTCTTTCTTTGTCTGATAGTTGTGACTTAATCGCTTTTCTAGCTTTTTCTAATGCCTCCTGAGCAAGCTTAACAACATGGAATTTATCTATAACGACAATAGCTTGGGGTAACAGCTCTTTTATAACCATTAAGTAAGGTCGCCACATATCAATTGAAACAACCGATATCTTATGCTTATCAGTTAAATTGCTAATGTAATGTGTTAGCGTTACCTTATTTCTATTTGGCAACATATCCACTAAACAATGTTCTTTAACATTGGTAATGACACATCTTGGACTGCCAATTAAGTGTGCTTCATCAATACCTAATATGATTGGTGTAAGCGGTTTATATCGATCTAGATTTGGTTTGATTGCTTCGGAAAATATTCGTCTAACCGTTTTTTCATTCACACCTACTTCATTGGCAACGGACTGAAAGGTTTGGTTAAATGAAGCTTCATAGATATGCTGGTACAATCTCTTCGTCATTAATGCTTTTTCATGCATTTCAAATGAGCTTTGATACAAAGTTGAATGACATTGCTTACATTTATACCTTCTACGTTTTAAATAAATACCTACAAGCAATCCATGAATAGGTCTATCTCGATATAAAGTAAGCTTATTACCGTTTTTAATAAGTTGATCAGAGCTACAGTTACTACATTGCTTTAGCTCTATATTAACCACAGCATCAATATGATAGGTGTGCTCATTATCTTTTGTAACATCAACAACACTGACATCACTAAGCTGAAGTAGGTCTTCCATTATCTGCCTTTTCTGAGTAAAGCATATCTGCAATTAACGAGGTAATAAGTAGCATTTTGTCATTTTGCTTTAAAGCTTGCATGCATAGATCAGTATGTGTATCTAAGCTTTGGACAACGGCATTTTTAACGGTTTGTGGCAAGCTGCCTTCCATGGCACGTTTTTTGTCGTTAGCGTTAACTTGAGACATGGTTTTTTCATCTTTTTTAACCTTATCTTTTACACTAGTCACAAAGTTAACCGCATCTTCACCGCTAAACTCACCAGAAAATAAATCATTAAACTGATTAATAATTTCAGCTAATATTTCAGTTTTTCGATCTCTTGGTGTTGCTTGACCTGGTTTCACACCATCGATTTTACCACCTTTAAGGTCAATGGATTTCTTACCCTGATTAACTAACTGATAATTTGTTAATACCACATCGCCAATATCAACCTCTGGTGCTAATTCAGTAACATGTAAGTTCGGAATTAAACCTCGCGCGTAACTTGCAAACTTTTCTAACTCAACATCACCATAGTCATGTACTTGTGATAAAAAATCATACATTCTAACATAGGTCGTTAATGTCTTTTTAAAGACATCCAAAGCATCTTTGGATTGTTTAATCTCTTTTAAATGTGACTCTGCATTTTTGATATAAACTTCATCTTGAGTCGCTTTCGCTTGCTCAAGATCAGCGTGTGCCTGTTTAACTGCATCAATCGCTTGACGATAACGTTGTTTAAAGCGATCAGCAGCAGGCTTAATAGCAGCACTCATCAGTTTTTGAAGATTTTTATTCTGATAATAGGCATCTGCATAAGCATCCACTTCAAATTGGGTGAATATGCCATATTCATCTAGTTTGTCATATAATTCATAAACCAAATTTGGGTCAGTGACATCGGTAATTTCAGCCTGTTTATAGTAAGGCTCAAAGGCTGCTTTAATTTCTTCTGGTTCATTCACAAAATCAAGAATAAAAACATGATCTTTACCTGGGTAAGTTCTATTTAAACGGGAGAGTGTTTGCACTGCATCAACGCCACTTAGCTTCTTATCAACATACATCGCACAAAGCTTAGGCTGGTCAAAACCAGTTTGAAATTTATTGGCAACCAACATTACTTGGTAATCATCCGTATTAAAGGCATCACGCATATCACGACCTTTTAAATTCGGATTCATATTGGCTTCAGTATATTCTTTACTATCACCTTGATAGTCATCACTCACCTTACCAGAAAAGGCGACCATCGCTTGAATAGAATCAAAAACAGGGTTGCCCTGATTTTTCTCTAAGAAACGATCAAATTCAATTTTGTAGCGCACTGCCTCTTTACGAGAAGAAGTCACCACCATGGCTTTTGCTTGGTGATTGAGTAAAGGTTTAATAGATTCAGCAAAATGATTAAGGATGATATCAATCTTTTGCGCTATGGCATAAGGGTGAAGTTTGGTGTAGCGCTTTAATTTTAATTTAGCTTGTTTGGCATCAACTTCTCGTTCCCCATCTTTTGATAGAATCTTTAAGGAAGTTTTATAGGTTGTATAGTCTTTTAACACATCAATGATAAAGCCTTCTTCAATGGCTTGTTGCATCGTATAAACATGAAAAGGTAAAGGTAAATTGCTTTCGCTACTGGGTTCATCGGGCTTAGCTAGGCGACCAAATAACTCCATTGTTTTATGTTTAGGTGTTGCGGTAAACGCAAAAAAGCTGATATTAGTTAAGTTCGCTTTATTATCAACGGCTGCATTTAGAGTATCTTCCGCGGTAATTTCATCATCAAAGCTTTCTGCATTCAGCACTTCTTTCATTTTTGCTGCGGTTTTACCCGATTGAGAAGAATGTGCTTCATCAGCAATAATGGCAAAGTTCTTATCTTTTAAGGTGGTTGTTTTTTGGATTTCTTCCAACACAAACGGAAAGGTTTGAATGGTGACTGGAATAATGGCTGCCCCATTCTTTAAAGCTGTGGCTAGTTGGTTGGACTTACTTCTAAATTCTGAATTACGTTCAATCGGTACAACTAGACCATCAACTTGTTCAAATTGTTTAATGGTTTGCTGCAATTGGCTGTCTAATACCGTTCTATCTGTAATCACGATAACCGTATCAAAATAGCGTTTATCTTCTGGGCTATGTAATGAGGCTAATTGATGAGATAGCCAAGCAATAGAGTTCGATTTGCCACTACCAGCACTATGCTGAATTAAGTATTTATGTCCAACATGTTCAACTTTAACAGCTTCCAATAATTTTCTAACGGCATCAAGTTGATGATAACGAGGAAAGATCATCGTTTCTTTCTTTTGTTTTACGCCTTTGGCGTCCGTTTTTTCTTCAACTTCTAAATGGATAAACTTAGCCAAAATATTGAGTAAACTGGATTTGGTTAAGATTTCATTCCATAAGTATTCTGTTGCAAAACCATTGGGGTTATGGGGATTACCTTTGCCACCATGATTACCTTTATTGAACGGCAAAAAGAAAGTCTTCTGTCCTGCCAGCTTGGTGGTCATATAGACTTCATCGGTACTGACGGCAAAATGCACTAATGCACCACGTTTAAAGGTTAATAATGGTTCGTCTTTACGTGTGGCTTTATCTCTCGGTAAGCGATCTGATTTATATTGCTGGATGGCATCTTCAATGGTTTGGGTGAAGTCTGTTTTTAACTCCATAGTGGCAATGGGAATACCATTTACAAATAGAACAATATCAATGCTATTACGGTTACTTTCAGAATAATACAACTGGCGCACAACGCGACAAATATTGTTTTGATAATTGCGTTCTAACTTTTCATTATGTAATTGCGGTTTGAATTGGCACAGCTTTAAACGAGCAGGGAAAGCTTTAATTTCATTTCTAAACGCATGTAAAACACCTTTCTTTTGAATAGCTTGGGAAACCACCTTACAGATTTCAGCATCCGTCTTTGCTTTGAATCTGGCTTGATATTTTTCATAGGCTTCAGGCTGTGTTGTTTTAATATAATCAATTAAATCTTGTTCATACAAAGCCAGCACCTTGTTATAGCCATCAGAATGACCTTCCAACCAACCGCTATCTGATTGGCACATGTCTTGCATTATTTGATCTTCAAATTTGTCTTCGTGGTGTTTTTCGCCCATTATTTTCCCTTATACTTGGGTATTTTTTGAATAGCTTTATCAAAGTCACTTGCTTTTTTATCGTTCTGCTGTATCTGCTTGATATGAAACTGATCATAAGTTTGTTCAGCTAATTGTTTGGCCATCTTCTGGGATACTTTGCCTGCGTGGGTTAATATTTCACGATCATTCAAACCCAGAAAACCATCTAATTTTTTTATCCAGTCTTGCATGGTCATCGGAATTCGTCGCATCGCTTGACCCTCAGCAAATACAAGATACTGCTCTACCAGATTATTTAGTGCGGATAACTCATCTTCATTAAGATAATTTTTAGCAATGCTGACATCTTGTTTGCGAGGTTTTTCACCTCTAAAACTGGTTAATCCCATATTAGGTGAGCATGCATTGGCTCGGTCACTAATGATCTCGGCTGCGGTTTTACCTGTAATTGCCCAATGCAGTTTATTTTGTACGGTTTTAAAGAAATTAATACTGGTTTCAAGTGTAGGGTCATAATCAACACTGGTTGAATAAATGTCCGTTATTTTTTGATAAAAACGTTTTTCAGATGTTCGGATATCCTGGATGCGTTTAAGTAATTCATCAAAATAATCAAAAGGCTGATCAGGATTTTTTAAACGCTCATCATCTAAAACAAAGCCCTTAATAATATATTCTTTTAACTGTTTGGTTGCCCATAGGCGAAAGCGAGTTGCAACATGTGACTTGACTCGATAACCAACTGAAATGATCATGTCCAGGTTATAATAGTCTACAGTTCTGTTTACCTTCCTTTCACCTTCAATTTGAACTGTTCGGAATTTCCGAACAGTTGATATTTGATCAAGCTCACCTTCATCATAGATATGCTTAATGTGTTCACTAATAGTAGACTTTGTAACTTGAAATAACTCAGCCATACTTTTTTGAGAGAGCCAAACCGTTTCATCTTGTAGGCGTACTTCTATTTTAGTTTTACCTGATTCAGTCTGATAAATAGTAAATTGAGATTGATTTTCAGCTGACATCAAACACACTCCCGAACATCAATTTTCCCAGTAACAGCAGCAGTAATTAAAGCGGTTCGTTTTTCTTTAAGTAGCTCAATCGCTTGCTTTGCTTTATCAATGGTTTGGTCTATTTTTGCGGTTTGTTTGTCTAGGTAGTTGGCGATGATGGTTTGTTCGTGCAAAGACGGTAAAATAGAAACTAGATTTATTATATTTTCTACTGCAAGTCCTGGCTGTGCAGATGACATAGAGTACTGGTTTAAATTCATTGTAAATAGCATGTACCCTAGCCACTGAGTATTAGTAATATTCTTGTGATTCCTAACGATAATACCATGCTCGGTAATCCAGCTTTTTTCTTCAGAATAATTTATATTTCCACACAAAGCCCCTTGCCTACCAATTATGGGGTATACTCCACACAAGTTATAACTATTCGAATAACCTCTAAGTCCATTTCCACCGATAACTGGATATTTTCCATTAATCTTAATATCTTCTGATTGAATAAAGTCACCACTTTTATATGAACCATAATGCTTTACCTTAAGACATTTCCATTCCTCAGGCACCTCCCCCAACCATTCAATACCACTGTCTTTCATTTTAACATTTGGGTCTAAGCCTTTGGTCACACAATGGGTAATTAGGGCAGTGCGTTTTTCTTTGGAAAGCGCAATCAGCTTTTGATAGTTTTCAATGAGTTTGTCTATTTTTTCGGTTTGTTTGTCTAGGTAGTTGGCGATGGTGGTTTGTTCTTGAAAAGATGGAAGCCCTATAGTTATGTTATTCAAATCTTCTTGTGTCATACTGGGTAGCGCAGTACTGGTAGAGTAGAAGTCAAAATTTATTATTATTGATCGATAGAAAAGAAACTTAGGGTTACGGTTTAATTCAATTATAGAATAAAACATCGTATCTACAGTCCAAAATTTACAATCAATTAATAAGGGTTTATCAATAGTACCTTTTCTTCCAAATAAAATAGATACCCCGTCATATATATAATGAGAAGCTCTTGCAAACTCGCCTCCTGAACCAATTACAGGGTAGCCACCTTCATTTGTCTGCAAATCTTTATAGTCTTGTCCGTTCTTTATTTTTAAAGAGTATTTTAATTTTTGAATCGCCCAACCTTCAGGCACCTCCCCCAGCCATTCAACACCACTATCTTTATATTTTGGGTAGGGTTTGAGTTTAGCTGTCATTGCGAGTCCTTTTGGCTGGAAAATCCAATACATTATCAGTGAAATCTTGCGATTCACTTTCTATCACATCATCAGACAAATAAGACGCCCAAAGCTTAATCGGTCGAGTATATTCTTTTTTAGTGTGTGGATTCGTAATTAACGCTTCTTGCCAATATTCACTGCTTTTGTTGCAAATGGTGTGGTCAATATGACCAGCTTTTAATACATCAATCGCCAAGACTTCTTTAAACTGGTTTAGTTGTGTGGTAACACTTCGGTTATCCGTTTTATAAAATGTAACTTCATTTATATCTGGTTCAAAATAATTTCTTATTTCACTACCAAAATCCTCATAACCATCAATACATAATTCATTTATTCCCCATTCAATCACAGCTGGAAAACAATCAAATAACTCTTTAATACCACCAATTTCATAGATTGGCACGGCTAAGACAATTCTGGTGCCCACATGCATAAAAATTGCGGTTTCTTTACGGCTATATCTATCTAAGTCAACAACCCAATCATCATAAAAGGGTAAGGCATTACTGGGCGGTTTATTAAGGTTAGTGATTTTTAGCTTAGCTGCCATTTTTGCAGTGAGTCTATATTGTGGCATGGTTCTAGCTCCAGAATGATTGCTGTTGCCATTGAGGTGGAAAACCCATGGCCTGTTGCTGCTCTAGTGATCGACTATTCATTAAATCTTTAACTCTATTTAACCAACTACTTTTGGGGCTGATATTTTTGATCATATAACCTGTAATAATTAAGTAATTGTATAGTTCTCTTTTTAATTGTTTTTGCTGCTTATCTTGCCCCGCATCATCAATTAAATCATACAGCATAGTTAGTTCTAGCTTTTTAAAGTGTGGTAATTGCGTCACCATTTTACGATTCCATAAGCGATTATGGTGCGCACAAATATTTCTGAGCAAGGTTAAACAATGCAAAATACCATCCATTAATTCAGCGGAGGGAATACCTACTGCTTTTGCTACTTTTGATTTTATGTTTTTGCATTTTGTATTTTTATACCACCTAGACAAAGCCCCTATACTTAAAGTTTCAGATATTGCCCAAATATGCGGCAGATATGGGTCTGTATATTTATTCAGGTAATGCTTAACAAATATCTCATTACTTTGCTTAACATCTTTAGCTGCCTTTGATAATTGTTCTAAGTAATCCCAATGATTATTAAAATATTTCTTACATAAGAAAGCATGTGAACTATTGCTATCAATTGATAAATAATGCGTCCAATTACTTCTAACGGAAACCTCAATTCGCTCAATTGCCTCTAAAACTAACACTCTTAATTTTCGATCAAAAACGTATAAATCTACAATGTCATCAAAGCTTACGTCTGACTGAATTTTATGTGTACGCTCATTGTTTGATGATTGTTCTTCATAAGGCAAAATGTAGGCACTTAGCCGATAATAACCAATATGCGTTAGATAGCGTTTAGCTCTTTCCTCATCAGATACAACTAGCCCACGATCTTTTAAACGCTGGATTTGATCATCTATAGATAAAGGTGGTTTATCATATTTCATGAGCCACCCAGAAAAAAGAAACCCCTCTGTTTGGGCTGGCTTGGAAAGTCATTGGCCTGAGGGGTGTTGTCAATGTGAAGTGTATATTTAGATTGCGTGTATTGCAAATGCTTAACAGCATATTTTTTGCAACGATATAAAAAAACATTATGAATGCACCTCATTCAATAAGGCTAAAATATCTTTTGTAACCACGTCCAACTCAGCATCAATTTCTTCTAGTGGTCTTGGTGGTTTATATTCGTAAAAATGACGATTGAAAGGGATTTCATAACCCACAACACCAATTTCACCATCTTTGTCATCTCTTTTATTTTCATCTATCCAGGCATCTGGCACATGGAGCTTGACTTCTTTTTCAAAGTATTCATAGATATTTTGCTGTAGTGGAATATTTTCGTAATCACGTAAGTCCGAATTAGCTTCAGGCTTGCCTTTCGCATCGTTGCAAACTTCAGCCGCTTCATTGGCTTCTGATAAATGTTTTTGCAATAGCTTAAATTGAGCTGCCGTTAGCTTAATGTTTAAGTCTTGTTTAAATTGATCTCGTGATCGATATTCTGATTGGCAATTTGATAATGAAGCCAAGACTTCTTCTTGAAACTCGGGTTTCCATTTTTTAAATACTTTATCTTCTTTGAGTTGTGTCAAGCGATCATCACTAGTTGAATAAAATGCTAATTTCAACGGTCTTTCAATGGTGACACGCCTAAATCCAAAGTCGCTATAATCAAATATTTTACTGGTTTTAGTTTCTTCAAAAGCACCGTATTCTTTTACGATATCGTTAAGTGCGTCTTCATCAAGCCATTTCCGTTTTGACCCCAAAGACTTACGCATTGGATTACCTTTATCTGTGGCATTAATTAATTGCACTTTGCCTTTTCTTTCAGATGGCTTTTTATTGCTTAAGACCCAAATGTAAGTTGAAATACCTGTGTTAAAAAACATGTCAGTTGGTAAAGCAATAATCGCTTCAAGCAAATCATTTTCTAATACATAGCGCCTAATTTCTGATTCACCTGACCCAGCACCACCAGTAAACAATGGCGAGCCATTTAGAATAATACCTATACGGCTACCACCTTCACGCGGTGAGCGCATCTTGGATATTAAGTGCAGCAAAAATAATAATGAGCCATCACTTACCCTGGGTAAACCTGCACCAAAACGACCATTATAGCCCTGGTTTTTATGTTCATCTCTTACCGCCTTTTCAACCTTTTTCCATTCGACCCCAAAAGGTGGATTTGAGAGCATGTAATCAAACTTATTGGTAGCTAATTGATCATCACTTAGCGTATTACCAAATTTAATATTATTAGTTTCTTCCCCTTTAATAAGGATGTCTGCCTTACAAATCGCAAAGGACTCTGGATTAAGCTCCTGCCCATAGGTTTTTAATTCAGCATTGTTATTTAATTCAGCGATATATTCAGTCGCGCATGTTAAAAATCCACCTGTTCCCACCGTAGGGTCATATAAGGAGCGCACGACACCTTGATCAGTTAACATTTCACTATCTGAGCTAAATACTAATGATGTTGCCAACCTAACGATATCTCTCGGCGTGAAGTGCTCCCCAGCCGTTTCATTGGACTCTTCTGCAAACTTTCTGATTAGCTCTTCAAATAAGTTACCCATTTCATAGTTTGAAATAGCCTTAGGACTTAAGTCACAATCTTCTCGAGTAAAACGTTCAATAATTTTATAGAGCAAGTTTGCTTCATCTAAATAGTTAATTTGATCTAAGAACTTAAAGCGACTGAAAATATCCCTTATATTTTCACTAAATGACTCTAAATAGGTAATGCAATTATCTCTCAGGTTATCTGCATCAGCCATTAGCTTACTTAAGGTGTAATGGGAGGTGTTATAGAAAGTGTTTTGATATTTGCTATATAAGATATCATTTAACGGAATACCTAAATCTTTATGTTTATTATATTCCTCAATAACTGCTTCTCGTGTTGGCTCTAATACAGCTTCAACACGCGCTAATACCTGTCTCTTATACACATCTCCGAGCCCACGAGACAGGCAGAAATCTC
>CAJXRW010000004.1 GCA_913060525.1 uncultured Gammaproteobacteria bacterium | reverse complement strand
CATCAGCACCACGCAATTTCAACGAACCACCGATAAACGCAAACTCATATACTTGGGCTTCAGCCAGTTCTTCTAAGTTAACCAGTTCCATGATGGGAACGCCCATTTGTGTTAATAAGTAGGTGTGAACAGGTACGTAGTTACCCTCAACTTCCGAAGGGAAGGCTTCGAAGCTTAGGTTATCTGCGCCGACAACCATAGCCTCTGCTTCTTTTGCTAAGTAAGTCGCTGCAGCTATGCCTAGTCCAGGAGAGTTAGCCATATACTTGGCTGACTGTGCGTAATTTTGCATGCGTCCTGTGCGCAATAGAACAATATCTCCCGGCTGCAACGTGACGTGCTGTTGCACTAATGCTTGTTTAATATCCGCCTCGGTCACTCGGTAGTTGTCAGGCAACATGCTGAGACCTTTTGCCTTGGGCAAATCAATGAGTACACCTCGCGCAATTAGTGGCGGAATAGTCTCGGCACCACTTCGATTCCAGCCCTTGTCACCTAAGTTTTCATCTGCGCTAAAATGGTTGTAAATTTCGCCATCAAGACCAAAATGACTCAAGGTGTCAATGTGCGTACCAGTGTGGGTATACATTGAAAACGCACTGCCAGAATAGCTTACATGGCGATTTACCGTTTCTCCCATATCAAGCACGTTGTCGATAACCGCGCCCCTAGGAGTGTGCGTCATCCAAATCTGATAGTGTGGGTCTCCTGCGGCTTGCCAACTTGGCATACCAACAAAGTACTCGACCGATAAGTCAAATATGCGGTGCGCATCAATTTGCGACATCACCTGCGCCTGGCGTTGCGGCGTCATCATATTCAAACGCCCGAGTTCATCATGTTTACCCCATGGGCTTGTGCCCACAAATTGCTCGGCATTGGCTGTTTGCAATGAAACAGCGAGCAGAGCGCTCAGTAGCAGCTTCATATTTCCTCCTCCTCTTTTTGATTGGCAATCTGAGTACAAATGAGCTGTTCGAGTTGTTCCTGTGACAGCGTCTGTGAGATGACATTTTTTCCATTTATCACTAACGAGGGAATGGTCTGAATACCAAAGTTAGCAGCGCGAAATTTGTCATTAATGATCGCTTGTTTAACCTCAGGCGAGTACAAAGTAGCGATAAGATCTAAGTGACTGACCCCTTGTGCTTTTGCGATTTGATTCAACACTTGGGCATCTGAAATATTTTGCGCTTCATACAAATGTGCCCGTTGTACGGCATCAAAAAAGTCCCAGTGCCCTTGTTGTCCACGAAGTTGCTCAATGGCTTTTGCGTAGAGCGCCGCTAGATAACCCGATGGATATTCAAATTTTGCCTCTTGCATTCGCTCAATATTGATAAGCTCAGGTTGCTCTGCGTAACGTTGACATTGTGCCCAATGTTGAAGAATTTCTTTTTTGGCTTGGGACAATGAACCAAAGCGTTCAATCATTTCACGCCGGTTTCGCTGCAACATAAATGTGCGATGCACAACTTTTACTGGATACTTAGCCGCAATGTTACGTAAGCGGGGAGATAGCAAATAACACCATCCGCAGACTGCATCGTGGAAAAACTCTATCGTTGTCACAATTAACCTCGGTACTGACTTCTGATAGCGATTAGGTTAGCGGCCTATTTAGCATTCAAAAAATGATTAAAAACCATCATAAAACTTGAAAAAATTCATGATAGAAGACGTACATGTTGCTGTGCGGTATATGAAGCGCGATAGGAGCGTGAGATAGGAAAGCTCGATGAGAAAGCGCAGTGAGGGATAAATGCGTGCCTGTCGTTAAGGGCCTCTCTAGCTAAGTACTTTTAAAACGATGAAGTGGTAAAAGGCGTGACATGCCTATAAAGCCAATAGGGTAGGCCTAATGGGTATTATGTTTCATTTTTTGATTTCACCAGCCATAGAGATGACGCAGTGTAGTGCCTCTACCACTTCTTGGTCGCTCCATTCGTTCAAAGCGTTGCCTACCTGAATCTCTACTCGGCTGGTGCGCTTTGGTCCATCAAGTATCTTATCGAACAGCCAAGTTTTGTGTTTGTCTGCATAACGTAAAACCGCTCTGTCGAGGAAAAATTTTTCAATCGGCAACTGAAGAACAAAGCCATTTGTTTGAACCTCGAAGGGGACTGCTTGCTGGCCGAATACTTCTGTTAAAAGCTGTGACAATTGTTTGGCTCTAAGGCAATAGTCGGGGATGTGCGGTAAGTAGTTCTCAATTCCCCACAAAGCACTTAAAACGTAAGGGAAAACTGTGTTTACGTCTCCTCCAAAGCGACTTTTCCAAGGTGATAGGCTTTCAATAAAGTGTTCATCACCGGCAATTATACCGCCTGCCATAGCACCGAGAGATTTATAGAGAGAAACGTACACGCTGTCTGCTAAATGAGTAATAGCTCGGTAGGATTTATTCCAATAAGGTGCAGATTCAAATAATCTGGCACCGTCAAAATGCAATGCATAACCGTTTTGTTTGCTATGCCTGTTGAGCGTCTCTAAATCCTGCCATTGAGGTAATTGAAACCCTGCATGACGAGTAGGGAGCTCAAGGCAAACAGCGGCAAGGTTTGAGGGTAATTGATGAATATCACCCAAGGTAAAAGGCTTGTTCAACGTGCCGAAGAAATGGGCGTTGAGACGTAAAAGTTCATGATAAGCCTGTAACTCATCTACTTGAATATGGGATTGAGGGTGAATGGCAATTGTATTACAACCACTTGTATCTGCGTGATACTTTAAGGCACACAACTGACCAATCATTCCTTTGTGAAGGAACAGAGCACGAGGTTTGCCCAAGAGTTTCGCCATCTTCGATTCGAGCAACTCCAAAGCCGGGCCTGTGCCAAAACTATCAATTTCTAAGTCAACATCAGGCATAATAAGCAATTCTTGTAGCCATTGCCTTTGAGTTTTTGGTTTGTGGCGAATTAAAAATTTGTCGCATGCAAAGCGCAGTGGGTGATTTATGTATACGCTACTGTTCATGGGATCTCAACTTGTGTTCGATACTCTTTACTTTGGAATAATGTGCTTTCAAAGGTGAAGGATAAAAGACGAAATCTCATCAAGAAAACCGTTCACAAAGTGCTTTTCCAATGTGCCATATTCATTACTCAGCCCTGTTTTTGAGGGTTGAAAAAAGTGATTGGCTTCTTCAAACACTTTAATTCGATAGGGGCTACCACTCTTAAGTAGAGCTGTCTCTAGACGATCTTTGTTTGGTTCAATCGTGACTTGTCTGTCGTTTCCTCCATGAAGACTGAGCACGGGGATTCGTAACGCGGTTAGGTCATTAAGTGGATCGTAATAGGCGAAAGACGTTAGCGCCGGTAGCCCGTAATTGATTTTCATTTCATTTGCGGTGTTATTAATCCGGTTCTCTAAATCACTATCAGTGGAAGTGTTAGCCAATTGACTGGGTTTCAGGAGCTGAGCATAGCTTTCTTTCAAACGCAGGAAGGCCACATCTGTATTCTGATGACTGTACGCAGCAAACAGCAATTCGTTATTGGCAGACACGACATTTTCAACATCAGCCACTGGGTGATTATTGAGTGAATATTCCAAACGTATTTGCGCAAGTACCAGCTGTGAAATGGTCACCCCCGGTGATGCCGCTAGTACAACTGCTTTTACATTTTGATTGTTCTTTGCAGCCTTGCTAACAACGATACCGCCCTGACTATGCCCAAGCAGCACGAAGTGCCGATAATGGTGGGCTTTGTTAGTGGCAAAAAAAGTCATTATTCTATCTAAATCAGAGCTTAAATCATCTAATGTGCTGTTGACAAAATCGCCAGTACTCGTGCCAACACCCCTGTCATCGTAACGAAAACTAGCGATACCCGCCTGAGCTAGATGTTGAGCAATAACCTTAAACATAGGGAAGTCAAACAGGGTGCTGTCGCGGTCTTGCCAACTGCTTCCTGAAGTAAAAATGACAAGCAGGTCACGTTTAGCGGTTTGCGGGACAAGTAGTGTTCCACCTAAATCTATCTCTGGCGCTTTTATCAGTAAATCTACCTCTTTTTTAGAAGTGGTTCGCTCAAATGCGCTGCAGCATTGTGGCACCGCAAGCAGCAGAAATACCGTTAAAATAACCACACTGAGCTTAATAATGGATAGATGAAACATAGTTAATTACCTAATGGCGTATTTTGCGATGACGAGAAAGGTTGTAAATAATCAATAGCAACGTTCATTTCATGGAGAATGCGCGTTTGTTTCACATCGAGACAGGCCTGCATTGTCTGCCTGTGCTTTTCGTACTCTTCAGACATAAAGATTTTTTTTGCTGCCTGAAAAGTGTATTCGTCAGGCCACTGCGCATAGGCGATAAATGAACCGGCTTTATCGCGATGTAAACGAGAACCTAAACCTCCTTTATGCAGGACGATGCCTTTCGTCGTATTTAACCATGCTTTAACAAATTGGCTTTCATGTTCGGGCTTGACAGCAAATTGATAAACAACAACGAACATAATCTTTTCCTCCAATACCAGTAGCCACAGACAAGTCATTGCGCAGCCGCTCTTGAGTTGTTTTGCGTTGAGATGCTCAAGTCTATGTTGTCAAAATACAGCCTACCAATTGAGTTATTTCATGTGTGAACCCAATTTATTTCATTCTTTGGAGCGCAAAATAGGGATTGAAGAGGGCGAATAGCGCTTTTGGCCACTAAGTACTTGTTTGCTCATCTCATGTAGCCATTGAGCCAACGGAAATGCGAGGGTAAATTCTACAAGTCAGGGGATTTAGGGGTGTTTTGTACCTTGTATAAAATAAAAACGGTCTAAATCTGGGTGTAATATTAACCATTTTGGCCTGGGTTTCTGGTTTGGTTTTGGTGTAACTTTCTTTAAGTGGCTGATTTATATTGAGTTAGTTCTAGTGGTGCTTATTCTTTTAATACCTATTAACGGATATGATCATTTGCAATTAAGTGGGAACGCTTTTTTGCTTTTTTAGGATAAAACACCACGCATCTAGACGTTTTTTACTCTATCAGGGCATTCATTAATACGAATTTTAATTTGCTTTTCACTTAATTTGGGAAATTTGCAGTGTTTGGCGTTAAAAATGGGAATCTTGAACAAAAAAGACTGTTTTTTGAGCGTTTTTGACACTTTTGATAGCTACTAGAGAAAATGGCCAAAAATTTGAGATATATAGGTGTTTTGTTGCCGATAGTGGATTTCGGGATGCTGTTATTGAGTTAAAGCTTATGGCAGAAATCAGTCAGCTATTTACTTTAATTTAGTCCCTTTCGAGCAAAAAAAAGCGGAAGTGTGTTCTGTGGTTTTCGAACGGCAGTAAAAGACAAATTGCGGTCATTCAGATATAGCTCGTTTCTGCCCCAAAGTAAGCTACTTCGGCATTGAAGCTGATTTCAAGCCTAGCAATTTGACATACTTTTTCTTATCTAACCGTGTGGCCAATTTTGTTAATCCACTACAAAAGGTAATACGCGTTCCTAGTGGTGTTTTTAGAAGTAAACCAGCACTTCCGAAAATCTCTCGATAAGATGTTTTTTTTCATAAAGTTGAGTATGATGGATTCTATAATATTCTGACATTTAAAGAATATAGGACACAGGTACACATTTTTGATAAGCGCTTAGGGAAAGGCAATGAGTAAAAAATACGTTGATTTAACTCCTGTAAATACCGCTGATAGTGAAGGGCATTATGCTGAAGCAATAAAAATAGCATTAGATAATAATAATGTGACAAATATTGCATTGACAGGATCGTATGGTTCGGGAAAAAGCAGTATTATTAATTCCTTTGAAAGAAAATTCTCATTTCCTCTACCAAGCTTCAAAGAGAAATTAAAAACACTCCTTAGATTCAGTTCTTTCAATAATAAGGGGGATAAAAAAAGCGTATATAATTTCATGAACATTTCATTGGCGTCATTTTCCGAGAAGAAAGAATATATTTCAGATAATCTTATTGAAAGAAGTATTTTACAACAAATGATATATGGAATATCAAGCCAAAAAATACCTTTATCTCGTTTCAAAACAATAACAAAGGATATACTCGAAGACTGTAAAAGTTATTTTTTCATTACTTGGTTATTGACTACGATAATATTCGTGAGCACGCTATCTATTGGTCTTTTTTCAAAATTTATAGCAATCGCTTCTTTGGCTGGCTGGGGTATCACAACTTTTAGTTTCTCTGGTCTTATACTTTACTCTATCGATGCTTACCGACATATTAATCGCAAACCCTTTAAGAAAGTCAATGTAAAAAGCGGTGAAATTGAGCTTGGAGAACAAAGCGAAAACTCCATTTTAAATCGCTATTTAGATGAAATTTTATACTTTTTCCAATGTAATACTTTTGATGTCGTCGTTTTTGAGGACTTAGATCGATTTGGCTCATCTGAAATATTTGTAAAATTAAGAGAGATAAATACATTAATAAATAAGTCGGAAGATATTAATCGACGTGTTGTATTTTTATATGCGATCAAAGATGAAATGTTTGCTCACAAAGAAAGAGCTAAGTTCTTTGATTTCATTATTCCCGTTATCCCCATAATCAATTGCTCTAACTCCTACGAGAAATTACAAGAAAGACTACCAGATGCCCAATATTCAGATATGAATATTGGAAGGTTGGACCAAGACTTCTTGAAAGAAGTTTCTATATATATTGATGATATGCGTTTGCTTAACAATATAGTCAATGAAATGAACTTGTATTATAGCGTCTTGTTTAGTGACCACATTAAGCCCAGCAAATTACTGGCTCTCATTATATATAAAAATGTTTATCCTGAAGATTTTTCTAAATTACATGAAAATAGAGGTCTGGTTTATGAGTGCTGTAATAACAGAAATAAATTAATTGAGTTTCACACTACAACCTTACTCAGCAATATTAAAGCTATTAATGATGAATTACAGTTAATAGACAATCAAATAAAGTTACAGCAATCTATATCTGTATCAGATTTAAAGAGTATTTACATACATGCAATTTTAGAGCAAGCATATGGAGAACAGTACTTTATTGAGATTAACAATAGTTTTGTTGAGCTTTCAAAACTAAAAGAGGAAGGAAATTTCAACTCATTACAGACTATTGAAAATATAACAGTTAGATTTATTCAGCAACAAAGGTGGATTACACTATCTTTAAATATGTCTTTTAAAGATATTGAAAATAAAGTTAACTCTGAGTTTAGTTACCTTGATCGTAAAGATTTGATACTTGGTAATAAAACCGCTCAACAGGAAAAGTTAGAAGAAGAAAAAGCTAAATTAATCAAACAAAAATCAGAACTAGTTAAATTGTCGCAATATAAATTA
Organism: uncultured Gammaproteobacteria bacterium; assembly: GCA_913060525.1. Classification (GTDB taxonomy): domain Bacteria; phylum Pseudomonadota; class Gammaproteobacteria; order Francisellales; family Francisellaceae; genus CAJXRW01. Next base: position 22,268 of record CAJXRW010000004.1, on the reverse strand, counting down.
TTGCAAAAGGGAAGTGATTTTTTAGTGTTTTCAAAAGATGAGTATGCTAATGATAGCTCCTATAATTTGCTCCGATATTTGCTGCGTAATGGACATATAGATGAGTATTACCAAGACCATATATCACACTTTTATAATGGCCGCTTATCTCATAATGATATGAATTTCATTAAAGCTGTAAGGGACTTCAGATCTTCAAGCTTAACTCTCCAGCTTACCTATATTGAAGAGATAATTAAGAATAGATTAAGAGAGAATGACTTCAAAGAAAAGTATATTTTCAATATTTCATTACTAGACTATTTGGTAGAACATGAGAAAGCTCACAAGCAAAAATTGAGGCTCCTATTTGAAAATATTAGCAATAACATTGAAAGCTTGTGGGACTTTTTACTCACCTTCACTGAAACTACACGCTCTGTAGATCGGTTTGTACAATTGTTATCGCAGCAATTTCCTAATTATGCATCGGCCATTACTGAATCAAGTGAAATTAATACCTCACAAAAAAATTACCTATTGAAATTAATACTGCTACATGTTGAATCAAAATTTATATATAAAGATATGAATAGCGAAGAAACCTTCTCTAACTACTTAGCGATTAACCCTGAAAGTATTTTAGATCTCCAACCAGCAGAGCAAATGCAGGTGCATTACAAACTCACTGATTTAAATATTAAATTTAAGGAACTTGAAGAGTGCGCTGGTGATAAAAAATTATTCAGTTATATTTTTGAGAACTCCCTTTACGAAATCACTTCTGAAAATATATGTTTGCTACTGAAAAAATTAAGCATAAAACAAGATGAGATAGAGAAAAGTAACCTGACCGTTATCTATAATACCAATTTTAAAAATTTCATTGATTACATTGAAGAAAATATTGAAGTCTATATTAAAAAAGTATTTTTAGCTCTGCCTGATAACACGGAAGAAAGTACAGAAACCATTATTAAGTTACTTAATAATTCATCCGTAAATAATGAAACCAAAGAAAAAATAATCCAGAAGCAAAACCATGTGTTTGAGTCACTTTCAAATATACCAAGTGTTTTTTGGGAACTGTTACTGGTTGAATCAAAATTAGAAACAACTTGGGACAATTTGGCTGAATTTAATAATGAGTTTCCTGATGATAAAAATCAATTATTAGAGGTGCTTAATCAAAAACCTAAGTGTCTCTCCATTTTCAAGATAAGCGAAAATTCAAAGTTTAAAGAAAGTATTACTGAAATAATCCAAATGATATTAAAGAATGAATTAATAAATAACGCGGCTTTTGCATTGCTTATTAAAGGGCTTCCCTACAAATATGAAACGTTAAATCGTTACGATATTCCCAAAGAAAAAATGGAAGCTTTACTAACAGAAAACCTATTATCTTTATCTGAGACTAACTATAGCAGCCTTACTGAGCACCATCCTGAATTAGTAGGCCTGTTTATACTTAACAATCTTTCTGACTATTGGAATAAGTCCGATGAATATGAACTTTCACCTGATACATCATTATTTTTGTTAAATGCTATTACTTCGTTGGCAGACCAAGTTGCCTTAGTAAAACTATTGAGTGAGGGTAATTTGGAAGATAATCATAACTTAGCTAATAATATTTTAAATATATTGTCTGAAGTTACTGATCTAAAGCAGTTTGAAGAAAGTTTGTTATATATTGCAATAAAACATTCAACTGAAAAAAATCAAGCTATCATGCTATTTCTTAAACTTATTAATACTTTTAATAAAGAAGAGATAACAGATTTACTTGAATCAATGGGGGAACCATATTCTCAAATAGCTTCTTTTAAAAATAACCCTAGCTTGGTAAATAATCGCCTTCATAAAGGTTTAGCAATAGCATTAGAGGACTGTGGATATATCTCTAGTCAAAAAATCAGGAACAATCAAATTGTAATATATACTAGACGATCTTAAATGAATGTTGAAGTTGCTTTTCCAGTAAACATTCTTAGAGGCATAGTAACCAAATGAGGGCGGTTTGCCTATTGCTTCTAACCTGCAATAGGGGCGAAAGCGAGCTAGCCTTTATGAGTGTAAGTAAGTAGAAATTACAAATTTATGCGCACACCCTAATATTTTTGCTCATACCTTGTATCTTTTTAACGTAAATAAAGCGAGGGTATTTCTAGTTTAAATTTAAAAGTACACTTTAATGTCAGATATTTATAAACCTTTGTGCGGCATAATGTATATCGCAATAGTCTGTGGCGTGGTGTAGTGAAATAGTTAATTCTGCCACGAACTAATAGATTGAAACAGCAGTGGGTTACGCATGTGATGCCTATCGGAGTGAGGGCATCTTTGAGATTCCTTCACTACCCCTACAAACTCTAATGAGTATCACTATCGACTAGTACAATAACTCTAAGAAGCTTTTGTCCAAAAACGAGCTAGAGCGACCGTCTGCTATACGTACACAACTGCCGTTCAATCTACCATATTTGAACGACAGCCAATGACACTAATTTCTAAAACAATTTTGGTGATCTGATTACTGGTTTCTCAGCATCTCAGGCCAAATCATGGACCAACCATCTAATCCGCTTGTCGCTAATGATACGACAATGATTTAACGTCGGAGGTTAAAATAATCAAACTGTAGATTTGCCATTAAAACTTATCGGAGGCGGAAATGCAGTTAGTACGCTGGTATGTTTTTCCGTCTGATTATCCAAAAGATATGCATTTAGTGACGTGACTGATACTGATTTGTGCCCATCATTCGACGTCCAAAACTCCAGTTTTTTGGTTTCAATCAGTTTGTGAACATGCGAATTTGAACGGCCCATTATCTTTGCCGCTTCACTCACCCTAACTAAGGTTTCTCTTCGCAAAACTGCGTTTTTTCTATACCAATAATGGGCGCTCGCTCGGTCAACTTTCATGTCTTTAAACGACGGAGAATAGGCAGCAGAGAGTTGAACTGCGACTCTGCCTTTTAGTATTCCTGTTAGTAAATAAAAGGGTTTACTCCATAGCATGCTGGCATCCTGCATGGCGTCTGTAAGTGACACGAGGTTGTCTGTTCCTGTTCGCACTTGCTTAAGTAGTCGATGCCAATCTCGGTAATCAAAATAGTCATGTGTCCAACCTTTACGTTTTACATGCTTAATAATTCCGGTATCAATGATTGTTCGCAGATCATATTCGTTAAGTCCTGAGTAGAAGCTTAGAAGTGAAACGTCTACATAATATCTAGTGTCGTAGATATCTTCGCTTTTTCTATCGTTGTTTTTTGCGAAACGATAAAAAGTTGGTAGATAATATTCATCCATTGTCGGATAGCACCCATGGCCAAATAGCATGGTGTAAGGCTCAGGTAGGTTGATTCCTCGTTCCATGTGCTCTGATGCTTCACGAACTAATTTTGCCCATTCAAATCGAAGTTCTCCACTGAAACCTGATCCTATCTCCAAGTCATAGGGGCGTCTTTGACGTTTAATACGTGCTCTCAATTTATCGACATAGTTCGAAAGAGCCTCACCGGATAATTCACGCTGCTTTAACGCTGCTACTGGTGGGGCTATGGTGTTGCAATCTTCGCTAAGATTTGACATACAGCGATGACAATAGCCTTTTAACAAAGATAGGTTCCATGTCAGCTCTTTGTCACATGTTTTGCAACGTGTCATCAAATCATTACCATGTACAAAGCAATAAGTGTTGTATTTATACTGCCATTCTGTGCGGTGGATACCATCTGCTTCAATGCATTTGGGGCATATTGAGGGGCTTTCTAACCAATCACACTTTGATTCCGTATCGATGAAGTTGCTATCAATGGCTATGGCGTGTCCTGTACGTTTGGACAGCTTTACAACGAGTGGTGCTAGAAAAATACTACTGAAGCCCAAATGTTGTGAGAAGCAGTCGCTATTTTTAAGAAATCTTGAAAAACTCATCTGAGCGTTTTCGTCTGCTAGCCTCATTGCGTAACCAATCAGACTTTCGTTCTCTTTAATACATGGGCGAATAACGAGCTTATGATCCATTTTTTGACTCTTTTTTTTCTTCATGACCATCTATTTTTTTAAGCACTTCAGCACACAAATTGCCCAGTGAACTGGATTTAACTAAAAATGGATTTATTTCTTCAGATCCCTTAATAAAATTAAATGTGTCTTCGAATGCTTTATAAGTTATATCGCCATCGCTGAAGCGTAACGCTTCAGCTAATATTTCAAAGATGCTTGCTATAACTCCCTTAGAAGCAATAAAGAAACGCAGTAACATATCTTCAGTATTTAAATCGTATTCGATTCCTAATTGTGCAAGCTTTGACTGAATATTGATCAATACGCGTTGCGTTTCATCCATCGAGATTTTAGCAAAGCGATGCGGCGCAACGCTTCTTCTTTTTAGCTGTTGGCTTATCTCCTCACTATTCCCCGGTAATTTCAAAAGGTCTTCTAGGTTAGGCATTCCAGACAAGAGAATTGCACATTTAGCGTCATCAATCAGGTTTTTAAATGCATCAGCTAAACTCATAACACTAGCCGTTGAGGTTTGGTTTACCGGCAAAACCTGTTGGGCTTCATCGATAATAATAAGTTGAACTCTTGTCTTTATGCATAACGAAACAATTTGTTTAAAGGCTTCACCATTATCCATTTTTGGCATTGTCGTGTTCGTTATTTCGGTATAGAGCAGTTTATAAACATTTCCCAGCGAACACCTAGCCGTCAGTTTTATATATATAATGCGCTTTTCTGTATAGGTTGAATGTTGAATGTCTGGAAAACTATCGGCATAGGTTTCGGTCAAAACAGATTTTCCAATGCCGGAAGCTCCTATTAAAAGCCCAATTTTTGGTTTTGGTAGCTTGTGAGTCGCGTGCAACCTTTTAACGTATTTTTGTGCTTCACTATAAGCATTGGTCTTAATAGTCCCAATATACAAACTGGCGATAACATTGTCGATATCGTTGTCTTTCAATTGCATTAGCTCCATTCGAATCCTTGTGCGTCTTTGTTAAATACGTTTTGCTTTTCAAATGTATCTGGAGTCTTAAACCCAGAATCATCTGAAAACACTTCATTAATATTAATAGGCTCGTCTTTGTTGTCTTCAGGTATGTTTACATGCGAACGACGACGGCTATTCTTTGGTAATTTGTTATCGCTTACATCGGGTCGAGGTGCTATGTCACCACCTTCGAGTGCTGCCATTTCATTGACTCGTTTATTGTGTTCGCGTCGAGCATTTACTTCTACAAAAGAAACATGGGTTTTTACTTTTGGATTATCATTGAACGCTTTAATTTCTTCACCGGATAAAGGATCAATTACAATTATTGTTGAAGCATCATAATGGTTATAGAAGACATCTACTTTTCCGATTTTTCCGCCATTTTTTACATTTGCCAGCTCAATACACAACGCCTTTAAAGCCTTAGATTTGAAGCTTTGATATTTGAAGCGTATTCCAGTTTGTAGGTTTGGCGTCAATGATTTTTGCTCTGCTCTTGTGATTTCAATATCGAAATCATCGGCAGGCTGTGTGGGATTATTTTTATAGATATTATTCCAAGTCTGCTTCGGTGTAGCGTGCTCTATACCAGAGTGAGGTGCCTCTGCGTACTCTTTAAATATGAAATGCTCAAGTGCTAAGCGAAGTTCGCTCAGTTTTACACAGTTATCATGTTTGGGTTCCAGACCGGATATATACTTCTGTGTAAGTCTGGAGTCCCGATACCCTTTAACTTCGCGAAAAAATCGCTGTCTCAGCGACTTAATAAAACGCTCGATAATACCTTTTCCTGAACCTCTTTTAGTACCGGTATTTTCAAATGCGATTCCAAGTTTTTTCAATCGTTCAAATACTTCTTTGCATTGGTACGCCACTCCATGATCCATGACAAAAAGCTCAGGTATCCCGGAGACTGGGTATGGATAATCTTTAAGCGGATAAACAGTATCGTCTGAAAGAATACTGTTAATGCTTGCAAGCACGCCTGAGGGCGTCTCTCCCCTGAGCTTAGTCTTAGGTTCAATGTGATATCCCACAATCATACGACTTGCCGTATCAATAGCTAAATACAGCGTGAAATAGCCAATAAATATGCCTTTTTCATCTACAAGCCCTAAGCTGATGTGCATTGCATCCAGTTCGACCCGCTCTAGTAGTTCGTCTACCACTATTTTTTTCTTAGATGAGCGAACGTAGTTACGATGAGCTACTTCGCCATGTCTGCCCTTTATAAAATCCTCTTGCTTTAAATCACCAATCCGCCTTCTAAGCGTACTTTCGTTGGGGAGTAGATCGCGTAAATCAGTAGGACATGCTTCTTTTAATTTCCGATAGGTTGAGGAAACGGATGGCATATTCAGCGTGAGGAAGTGATTATTAATAACGTTTCGCATTAAACGCTCAATTTCGACTGGAAGGCGTTTGCCGCGTTTATTTGGCTTACCAATATATAGTTTCGATAAATCACCTCCTGTACTTCTGTAGTTGGATACTAGGCGCTGTAGCGCACTTTTTGATGGTGTTGGCCTGTCTGTATGACCCTCTTCGTCAAGCACCTGCCGAGTCACTAGTTGTGCGTAATACATTTTAGAGTCATTGACTTTAGAAAAGGGACTAGTTGATTCAGCAATGGCCTGTGCTATCTTTTCATCTAGTGCGATTTTCTCGCGCTGAGAAACCGTTAACGTAGAGCGTAAATAGGGGCTGATGCTATCAGCCATGCGGAATTTTTTTTCTTCCCGAGCTTTTTCCAAATCACGTTTTAAGAGAACCTGAGGAGACGCCGTATGAGCATGTTTCAACACTACATAATCTTCCGTTTTCGTATCTACGAAATATTCGGTTTCATGGTAGATAACATGAGTTTTCGGCAATAACCGCTTGTAGAAAAAAGACATGCTAGGTAACCCTCAATTTTGTGCTGTCATTAAGTGGGATTGAATAATCAAAAACCAATTTGTGATGGGCGAGAATCGAAAACGGAATATGTGGTCGAAGCGCTAATTTAGAATTCATTTCCAAAAGCTCAGCGAAGGTAAGTTCATCTGTATCAATTTGATCCAAAAGATAAATTGCACTCTCGGATAGTGGCTTTCTTGTGTGCTTGTATAAGCGTTTCCAATTTTTAAGTTGGTTTTTATTTAAATTTTTCTCTGTAAGTAATTTTAAAGGTGACTTAAATCGCCGTTCTATATGACGACTTAGCAATTCAAAATGAAGCTGAAATTCAGTGTTTTGAGTACGTTTATGTAGTTTAACTTCAAAGAAGAAGGTTCGATCGTCTTTGAGCTTTACCGCACTATCAGGAGTGTATTTGCGCTTTTTCCCGGTTTCATCCAAATATGTGGTGACTACTGGGTGAGAGCGATATTTGGCTATCGAGTCATCAAACTCAAAGGCTAGATAGAACAACTCTTCTAAATAGCTATCAGAAATAATGTGGAGTTCATTCTTTTTTGAGTAAAAACCTCGACGGATCCGATTTTTGTCGTTGATGTTGTCTCTAGCCATGGTAAATACATCCTTTGCTTAGAGACACACAAGAAGTGGACTGAGCTACACTTAATGCTCGACAGTAGCCTGAAACTAGTACAAGAGTGCCATTACATGGTGGCAAACCATTGTCACTTTGATTGCTTAAGTGTCTTGTTGTCATTATTTGCTCTCGGTAGCTCGTTACGTTTATTTTAAATGTTCGTTTTGCGTTTATCAGTTGTTTGAAATTTGTACAATAAGTTCTATTTGTCAAATTATAGTAATCAAAAAAAATAACACTCAAGTATCTGATATATATGGTTATTTAGTTGATGTATTATATTTCTTATACCTATGTGTTTGAATTCAAATCTTAATTTCAGGCGTTTTAGTCCATAATTTTCTTTAAATGTCTAAAATGCATAATTTTGTGCTTTTTAGACTGTTTTGTTACATAGCGTTTTATTGATTGAAATAACCTGAAATTTGGCTATTGCAATTTTATTTTTCCTTTACCTGTATAGAGAAATGCAAAGACTGAAACCGGACAATCAATTTGTTTCAAGCCACACTGTTTTGGTGTTTGCTTAGTCCGGTAATCAAATTTGCGTATCTCTCCGGGTATATAGAGAAATGCGTAATGTGAAACCGGACAAATGATTTTTCCAAGCCAACTGTTTTGGTGTTTGCTTAATCCGGTAATCAAATTTGTGTATCTCTTCGGGTATTTAGATAAATGAGTAATGTGAATCCGGACAATTAATTAAAAATTTACGGTGAGGTATGTGCCGTCTAATAAAATAATGAAGTAGGAGATAGTGTGAAATCGGATGAAAATGAAATTAAGCCAACGAGCGTTACAGACGCATTGGCTCTTTTGAGTATCAACAAAAGTTTTATTAGTCGATGTAGAACGACAGTTACTTCAGTACTAAAGCCTTTTATACCGCCATCTTCAACGGAATATAAACAAATTGTTGAAGATGCTATCGCAGAGGTAACAGAAAGATCTCTAAAATGGGCTAGCGCCGTGGATAGAGATACGGCTCGTCAGATTGAAGTGTTGGGTGCGTTCAAAACCTCGGAATGTGTAGTTTCCCGGTATCTATTTATTGGAGTTAAACGCCTAGCATTTTATAAACGTAGGCGTTGGATGCATGACGATGAAAAGGGAATATACGGTTATGCTGCACGCGTAGTTCAAGTTGTTGCTGATGATAACTGTCAGGAGTCATGGTTAGAGCAGCAACAGGCTTCTCAGATACTTTTTGACAACGAGTTAGACCTAGTAGGTACATCGTCAGATCCAATAGCATTTTTGAGAGATAAGGGATTAAAATCTCAAACCATTGAAATTATTTTTGAAAAACTTTCAGGTACGTCTTATGCCGACATTGCACGGCAGCGTGGTGGCTCTGAGGATAAGTATAGGAAGTTAGTAAAGCGAGCCTTAAATTCTATTGGGCTTGATATCAATTTGGATAAGTTATCAGCTAATTAAGGTTGATACCCACAAAATTTGCTAGCTATTAAGTTGGCCTAAGTAAGCTTCGCACTTTCGATTACTCTAAGCAAAAAACGTTGATGTGCTCAAGGAAATAGTGGCACACTTAAATAAAAAGCGAAAAGTAAAAATAACTATTTGAATTCGATAGCAAATTCTCTATATAGTAGTTTGAAATATAGTTGTTCATGGAAGATAAAATTGTCAAATAAAAAGCCATCACTTTGGGAAAGAACGAAAGATATTGCAACAACCTATACCGGAACTTTCATTGCTGTAATGATATTAAATCAGCTACTTTTCTTTGGTTTTTGTTTGAATCCTATATGCCTAGTAGCAGCAATGCCGCATGTTTTACTTATTACTGTCGCTATTGGGACTTTTTTAAATAAGGCTGGAAATTGGGGGGAGCGTCAAATTGCAAAAAAGACAACTCAGTCAATAAGCCATGGTGCTAAACAGTTTGGTAACGCATATAGCGGCGCATTAGAAGATATTAATAAAGCAGCGTCTATCGAGCTAAAAAAAGCTCAGGACAAACGCAAGGAACTGGATAAATTAAGAAGTAAATCTGAAAGCATTAATGAGCCAGATACGAAGCAATTACCTCGTGAGCTGAACTTTGATAAATACCGGCCATTGAAAAAACCTAAGGTAGAAAAAAATTTAAGCATAACCAATTCTTCAACTGCATTAGAAATAGTTAAAACAAGCTATCACGATCGAACAAAATCTCATCGAAAAGTTTTCATTACTAGAAATAATCTTAACAGTATTGTACACAAAGCCGATGCAACTCGATTCTCTGTGAGCGATTTTGATGCTCTATATCGCCATAGCCTTGCTGATATTCTATCTCACAGGGAAATGGCGCTACTGTGTGTGTATAAAGAAGTTTGCCAAGACCCAAATACTGTCTTTGAGAGTTACAAGAAGGTCGAATCATCAAAAACGAAAGGTAGATACGTATTTGAAGGAGGAGCGAAATCCTATCATAAGGATCAATTTTGCGAATTGTTACACGGCGATTATTTCAATATCGAAATCCCCCCTGAAATTAAAGAAAAGGGGCAGAATACCATCAAACGTTTTAGAGATTTTTGTATGACGAATAAGGGATTGATGAAAACGGATGAGGTTAAATTTCTAACCAAGATGAAAGTCGCTTTTATGTTAGTTAACCCCCCAACGGCTATTAGAGCTACAAATTCTGGGGTTGAGGAATTTGAAAATGTTGACTTAGAGGTGATTGAGCAGCAAATCGATGAGTTGTTAATTGACGCTAACTCCTACAGACAGAAATCTAAGACGAACTCTGACATTATCGATAGGTTAGGATACGGTACTGATCGCGTGAACGAGACAAAGAACCCAGATAGCCCACTACATTCGTGGCATTTTAAATATAAATTGCCTCTAAAAGAGTTAATGCGCCATTATTTCCGTATTAAGTTCAACAAAGACTTATCTTTCGATGGCTTTTTATTAGAAAAATTAGGGTTAACGGCTTGTAAAAAATGTGGTGGTTGAGTTCATCCAAAATCTGATTTGTTTTGTATTAGTCTGTTTACGATCTTACCCTTTATTCAATTTCATATCAGCTTGTCGCAAAACTGGGTGTCCTTACGTTATAACGTTTTGTGCAACAACCGAGTAATTCTCGGTTGTTCGAAAAGAATGACGATGAAACTTACTTTTCAGAATCGCACACTGAACGCTTTTAAGCTCGAACCTGATCTTCCCCTAACTTTGTAGACACTTAGCTTGCCTGTAAATACATGATTTCATAATCATCTGGGGATACATGACCACTCACCGCAGTTTTGGAAGCTGGTAGAAAGCACCATGCCTGATTATTTATAGAGCAAAAAGTGACTCCGGGTAAACGGGGCGAGTTTGATTGTTTGATGGGGCGTGCGTTCAAAAGCCAGAAAGAGCAAAGCCTTCCATGGAAAGTCTGGACAATAATTACATCGTTAATTCTAGTTAAGAACGTATATTTAGCTGGCCCCTTCGATACCAACCAGAGCGCAGAGCAATATGGGTACATGATTTATTTACTTGAAAGTATTTTAGAAGCAAATTCATTAGTAACTTCAGAAGAAGGGCAACCTTTCCCCCAAAAGTGGTATCGGTGACGCATTTTACCGCCCGTTAACAAAATACTAAAAGATAGTTTGTCTAGTGCTATGAGCAAAGGAGAATTTAACAATATCTCAAATTTTATCTTCAAGTTTACCAAGCTATTTTTATAGCCTGAATCTTCTACTTGGCTTTCAAGAGAATCGAGAGACAAATTTACGGCAAGCCAAATCTTATGGGCTTTTAGGAGTTTTTCACACACCTCAATGCACTTAAACGCATTGTCTTCGAAGAGTCTCACAATTTGTTCTTGGGAGTCAATATCACCAAAAAAAGTGATTAATAAGTCTGCATAACTCTGACCTGATTCATCTATAGTTTCAAGCTCATTAGCTAATTTATCGAAATAAAATATGGCACTTTGATTAACTTCGTTAATTTTTATCATATCAATATGAAATTGGTCATTGCTTTGTTGGCTAATGCGTTGAATAACCAGAACTGTTAATGTAAGTAACGACAATACTGGGGCATAAATGCCTGAAAAAAAGCTACCCATTTCGGCCCATTTCTCATGGTCACTTGATAGTTGGTTTCCAAATTGCGAAATATATAAGAACACGGGAATTAACATAAAGCATATCCCTACACACACTCCTAACTTAACAAGTGGTTTTCTCATGTCATTTCCATTTAATATTTTGAGATGATTTTAGTAGATCAAATAAATGTCTAACTAAATCACTGCTTTTACTGAATTGCAAACATAAATTGAGTGGATGGTGAGGACATTATTCTCATTCATAAGTTGAATTATTAAGCTAGGTCAAAGCTGCATTATCGTCAAATTAATAACTTCATTTATATATCCTGACTTCAATACTCTGAAATTGAAAGTTAGCCTCCGCAGGTATCGGTTTTGAGTCGCCAGCAGCAGAATAAACTCAGCTTAATCTTGATTTAGATCAATTGCTCATAGACCATCCAACTGCCGCAGGTGTTGTCATACGTTCAATGTTCAATGTTCAATGTTCAACGTTTAAGTAACTATGAGCTTTAAGCCAATGCATGATGGACACCTGCGCACGATTTGTCCCGGACATTAATGTCTATTCAATTGATGAGTGTTTTTTGTATTACGGCAAACAATCCTCAGCACCTCAAGAAGGGTGGGAAGCAGTCGGGATGCAGGTAAGAAAAGCCGTTGGGCGAGAGGTAAGATTACCCAACTGCGTAGGCATCGGCCCAACACCAACTTTGGCCAAGGTCGCAAATCATGCAGCAAAGAAAATCAAGGGTTTTAACGGCGTGGCTGTTCTTGATATCAAGGAAATACGAAACGCAGTATTATCAAAGCTGGCTGTCACTGATGTCTGTGGTATCGGTAATCGCCTAGGAAGACGCTTAAATGCGTTAGGTATTAATACAGCTTGGGAATTGGCCAATAGAGACCCTACGCAAGTCAGAAAAGAGTTCTCAATTTTAGTTGAAAACACGGTGCAAGAGTTAAACGGCGAAGTCCGACACTCTTGGGATACAGTGCGTGGCGCGAAAAAAGAAATATATAATACTCGTAGTTTTGGAGGCCGAATTACCGTTTTTGAAGAGCTGCGCAGTGCTTTAGCCAGCCATGCTGAAGTAGTGGCAGCTAAGCTACGCAAACAGAAAAGTTTAACTAGCAGTATGACACTATTTGCAACCAGCTCACCGCACGACACTGAAGGCTATTTCAGGAAGTCGTACTTTCATCATTTTGCTGTACCCACTAGTGACACTCGTAATATTTTTAAAGTCATTGGAGGTGCTATGCCGCAGTTTTACAAGCCTAACGTGCGATATTAGAGGTGCGGGTTGGGTTTGATGGGGTTACACATTGAAGCGGTGTCTCAATACGATTTGTTTACACCCCCAAATGACAACAATAAACTCATGTCTTGCATGGACAGAATCAATGCGAAATATGGACGTTCAACGGTGCACATCGCAGCTAAAGGGTTTGAGCAAAAGTTTGCCATGCGGCGATCTTTCTTATCGCCACAATACACAGCAAAGTGGAGCGATATACCAAAGATAATTTGTTAGCAGTTGAGCATACATTTTTCTACTGTCGCATAAATGGTGACCGTCGGTTTTGAGCGAAAAGCGGTCATTGGTTTATGTTTACCTACCGTATCAAAAGCTGAGTTAGGAGACCTTCAGAAAGCATAAAATAGATTAATCATTCATCCAATTTTCTTCTTAGTTTCTTTGTTAACAGACTTTAACCAGTCGTCCTTATCTATTGGTTTTGAAAATAAATATCCCTAATAATGATTACGCCTCTTTTTCTTTAAATAGGCAAATTGCTTATCAGTCTCGACTCCCTCTGCAACACTCTTCACAACAAATGCGCGAGCCATTTCAATAATCGTGTCAACAATAGCGTAAGATTTTTCAGGCTGATTAATTTCAATGTCGTCAACAAAATACTTGTCGATTTTTAATTCCGAAATAGGCAATTCCTTTAAATAAGCAAGGCTTGAATAACCCGTATCAGAATCATCTATGGAAAACTTAAACCCTTGCTTACAAATTCACTCATCGTAGTTTTTACAATTGCCATATCAATAACTCTTGCGCACGTGTAGCAATAATAAAATAGTGGTGTGAGGCAATGATTACTGAAGAATTTACAACCGCGTTACAAAGTAATAATATAAAAAAATTGCTGAGTGTCAATAAGTGGGTAGTTGCCTCTTAGGCGTTATAACGAACAGACGCGTAATGGCATTGCGCTTATGATTGATGCTGTAAAAGGACAAATATGATTGATCTAAACGTACTCAAGGCAGCTGTTATGAACTCTCGTGACGGCATAACGATCTCGGACCCTACACTGCCAGATAATCCGCTGATATTTGTTAACTCGGCTTTTGAGAGGATGACTGGCTATAGCCTTGAAGAGATTATTGGTAAAAACTGTCGTTATCTACAGGGAGATGATAAAGATCAAGAAGATCAATTAACTATCATTCGTGAAACTATCAAGAAACAACAAACCTGCCTAGTAACGCTCAGAAACTATCGAAAAGATGGCTCGATGTTTTGGAATGAACTCAGCATGTCGCCAATTTTTGATAATCAAGGAAAGCTAATACATTATTTAGGCATTCAAAAAGATGTCACCAGACTTAAAATTCAAAGCAAGGAACTTAACGAGACAAACGATTTAATGTGCGCAGTGAATGAGTCAAACCGAGATATACAGTTCGTACTCGACAGTGATGGCGTTATAGTCAAATATAATGTGAATGATAGTAAAGATTTATATCTGACACCCGATGAATTAATTGGGAAAAAGATGCTTGATTTACTTCCAATACAAGTATCTGAGCAGTTTAAAAATGCATTTGATGAGGCAATTGAAACTAACTCGTTAGTGTCATTCGACTACATGCTGTCGATGCCATCGGGCGATAGTACTTATAGCGCACATATTATCTCGCTTGAGGATAAAAGGATAGTTGTCACTGCCCGCGACATAACCGCTGAAAAAGAGAAGGAACTCGCTCTAATCCAAGCGACCAAAGCGACCCAAGAGTTGAATAGAGAGTTAATCTCTCAAAAGGGTGCAATAGACGAACACGCCATTGTGAGCATCGCTGATGTTGCTGGCCGCATTACCTATGTCAATGACAAGTTCTGCGCCATCAGCGGTTATGACCGTGAAGAGCTACTGGGCCATAACCACAAAATCGTTAAGTCCGATGAACACCCAGACGAGTTTTTCGTGGATTTATGGAAGACCATTTCTAGTGGTCAGGCGTGGCATGGTGAGATTAAGAATACCAATAAGACTGGCAGCGACTATTGGGTTAAAACGACTATTGTTCCGACCCTAGATGATAAAGGTAAGCCCTTTCAGTATGTAGGCATTCGGACAGAAATCACTGACTGTAAACAAGCCGAAGAAAAGCTGAAACTCGTTGCTCATTACGATGCATTAACCAACCTCCCCAACCGTGTACTACTGGCTGACCGATTGAACCATGACATGGTGCAGTGTCAACGCCGCAATAATTCATTAGCCGTTGCGTTTATGGACTTAGATGGCTTCAAAGCCGTCAATGACCTCTACGGCCATTATGTGGGGGATGAACTACTCGTTGAAGTGGCACAGCGCATGAAAGAGGCGTTACGAGAAGGTGATACGCTGGCACGTATTGGCGGCGATGAATTTATTGCTGTCATGGTTGATTTGGAAAATATTGAAGATAGTGAGTCTGTATTAAAACGACTACTAAAGGCCGCTGCTGCTCCTGTTACTTTGGGTGATGCTGTAATGCAAATCTCAGCGAGTATTGGTGTCAGCTTTTATCCACAAGACGAAGCAGATGCAGACCTGCTCATGCGTCACGCCGACCAAGCCATGTATTTTGCTAAGCAAGCAGGTAAAAACCGTTATCAATTTTTTGATACCACACAAGATAATGCGATGAAGATTCGGCAGCAAAGTATAGGCGATGTTTGCTCAGCTTTGGGTAGACGTGAGTTTGTGTTGCATTATCAACCCAAGGTGAATATGCGCACAGGTGATGTGATAGGTGTCGAAGCATTAATCCGATGGCAGCATCCTACTCGCGGTATAGTCCCACCTTTAGATTTCTTACCAGCGATAGAAGGTCATGCCATTAGTCTGGAGCTAAGTGAATGGGTCATAGACACTGCACTAATTCAAATAAGCCAATGGCGAAGCATGGGCTTAGACCTATCTGTCAGTGTCAACATTAGCGCCTATCAATTACAACAAGGTAACTTCACCACTCGCATAACAGCGTTGTTAGAAGCGCATCCCGAAGTTGACCCTCACTATTTAGAATTGGAAGTATTGGAATCCAGTGAGTTAAGTGACATCAGCCAATTGCTTAACACCATGAGTGCTTGCCATGAACTAGGCGTATGCTTTGCCTTGGATGACTTTGGTACAGGGTATTCATCGCTTACCCATATCAAACGTCTACCAGCCTACTTGATTAAAATCGACCAGAGCTTTGTGCGTGACATGCTGGAAGATGTCGACGATTTAGCGATTGTTGAAAGCGTCATAGGTTTAGCTAAAACATTCAAGCGCGAAGTCATTGCCGAGGGAGTAGAAACCATCGAACACGGAGCAGCACTATTACGACTGGGTTGTGAGTTGGCGCAGGGTTATGGCATTGCTCGGCCCATGACTGCCGGTGATATTCCTGAGTGGGTATCTAACTGGAAAACATATGATTCTTGGCAGACTTATAAAGGCTAACTGACTTGGCCACTGAGACTACCCAGAAGCGACCTTACAGAGCAGTCGGGTACGGCAGCTTTTGGCACTCAGACGACTTCAAGTCGTTCACCATACGTTCCAAAATGGAACGTATGGTGATCTAAGGTTTGTATTGTTGATAGTTTTAGCCTTGTTAATATTCGCTATCTGGGCTGCCAAATTCTTTCCCTACGGGGCCACCCAATGCTCCGTGTAACTTTCGCTTTTTGCACCAAGCAATCGCTAGGCTATCGAACTCTTTTGCATCGATGGCTATCTGGACCTGATGAAATTGTTCATTTTTAAGTGCTTGATATTCCTCTGGATTATCAATCTGAATCAGAACCGGGTTTTGATTCTCATCATCGAAACTCATCTCCTGATAGCCACCCACGCTAGATGCGGTTGGACAATAAAACCATTCTTTAGTGCTCATAATTCTCCTTTGCTATTTATTAACGAGTCTTCATCAGTTACAGATACATCAAACACCACGTTTTTTAAAAAAATTTAGCGGCTAATTCCAAGAAATATTAAACGTAATAAACTCTGGTGCCTTCTCTCCCTCATCAAACACGCCACATATATCTGAGTGACACTTCGCGAATTTGATAACTCGAAGATTGAATCTCTCGACATCTTTTGCATATCGACAAAATAATCGTATAGATAGATTTTTGGTATCCGTTATCGCCCGCACATCGTTCATAGAGTTATCAATATTGAAGTGATTGGGATTATCGAGTGGATAAGCGTCACGAGCATTAAACTGTTCTTTTGATAGCAACTGAACAGTGCTGAACAGATGTTCAGAGCCATTTGCTTTTAGATATTGGTGGCAGTAAGGCATAGTAGTTAAATTTAGTAATCTATTTGTCAGATTCACGATCCGGGTCGTTTATTATCACGATAAATTTGTCATCTCGCCAGTAGCCGAGTTCAATATTTCCTGATGGTAAATGTCGTCTCAATCCCCTTGGGACTTTTGGGTCGGGTTCGTATAGTGTGTGCCCCTGTTGAAGGAGGGTACGAGCCAAATCCCCACTCTGAGAATCGCGTTCAATAACATAAGAAAGTTCTAAAATATCGATGGGTGTATCTACGTTTTTTTTCCTAAATTTAGCTCCATAAGCTTGTCCAGCCAAAGACCTTTAGGTCTTCTATGACAACCTGACAACGCTTCGATATTTTGAAAGTCTAAGCTGTATACCTTCTTGTGTTGATACCAAATATCTACCATGTAAGCTTTTTGGCCGGGAAGGATTTCAGCGCCTGAGAATGGCGTTGTGTATACGATACTTAGTTCATCTTTATCGAACGCTTGGGCAAAACCGTTTAGATTTTTGTCCTTCAACGGATAACCTTTTTTCGTGGTCAACTCGATGACTTTTTGAACTATTTTTAGGTTTATGTTTTTGCTCTTGGTTGTCGTCGTATTTTCTGCGTTCATAGGTGATTCCGTCATTATCTGAATCGAATAATTTACTCAAAGCAAGGTAATAGGTTTAGCTTGGTACTGTACAGAGAGATGTAAGGTACTTGATTGAAAAATAGGCGAAGTACACAGGTTTTTCAAGGGTGAAAAATCAATAACTATCTGTTTAATAACAAAAAAAGTATAAGTAATCAATAGGTCGAAGAGGCAAGTGAAAATTACAATAGGTGCTAAGTAGTTATAAAGTAATTGTTTTAATGGTACTTAGTTATGAAGTTATCGTGGGATGAAATTAGCCATAGATCAATAGAGTAAATGTTAGGTTTTTTCTTTGTTTATTGCTGCCCAGACGTCATGAGAAACGATTTTTATTCCGAGTTGCTCGTAAGTGTTGCTTGGTCTCCAGCTACGATGCATTTTATTTAGCTGACTATCTTCTTCTTGAGTGATCCACACAACGCGATAAAAACTAACTAAAAGGTGATAATAAGTGGACTTATCTATTGGCTCATGTGAGTGAAAAACGTCTCTGAAAAAAGATATTGGTGTCCAGTGTTCGTATCGAAGGCTTTTGAACGCTTCCCTCGTATTTTTGTCTTTAACTTCGAAGGGTAATTTGCCTGAAATGTCTTTGTAGTTCTCACTTTGTTCTAGTAATTCAAGCGCTTTCTCTGAGATAAAAGGAAAATCTTTCCATGGCCACTCCCTAACAACTTCATTGCCAACAAATGCGAGAAATTTATCACCATAAAGCTCAGTGTTCTCAAAGTATATTTTATGGAGAAGCGCGAGAACTTCCGCTAGATGAGACATTCTTTTTTGTATATTTTGGGCTAATTCAAAATCAGACTTTAGAACCCCATCAGACAAATCACATGAGGGGCGTTTACTCATTTTAAGTTGCTTGGTGCCATTTTCTTCCCAGTGCTTTCTTATCTCTAATGCTTTTGCTTTTGACACAGTTTAACCTTAATTGATTATGATACTTAGTGTGTGGAGGGTTAGAATTTACGTGGAAGACAGGGTTAAACATTTTTATTAAGCCATATCTGAACATCATCTCCGCTACGTACCTGCAACTTGAAATGTTGGTTCAGCCAATCACAAGTTATTTTGTATATAAGGATTAATCTAATAGGTTGGCTAAGTGATAATGCAAGAATGAAATTCTTGTTTCGTTCTAACATTTGAAGCTTATAAGTTTTATTTTGAACGCCAGCGGAGTAATTAGCATGGTAGAAGTCTAATTGAAATATACGACCTCCTTTTGGCGTCACTGCAATTATTTTAATTGGGGAGTAAGACCTGAGATCATCACCAAACTCTTCTGCAATGAATTCTGCTGCATACCAGTGCATCGGCTCTAGTGATATTCGACTCAAAAATAACTCCTTATTCTCTGTCATTCCCGCTAAATCGGATGACTCATCGGAATAATTCCACATTACTTAAAACTTAACAAACATTATGGATGATCAATTTTCGGTTTTTAAATCCTGCATTTAGACCACCATCTATATACAAATAACGATCATTTATCGACGGAGCTGGTTTTACGCTACATTGTTCGTTTAAAAACGCGGAAAGCACCTCTAAAACTGGTGAAGGAGCATTAATTTTTCGTCACGCAAAATGGTTAGAACGAAGATAACTTAAAATTAAGTTATTATGACTACTTTACAACCGTATTAAAATAAACCACACTGGTGTCATCATACGCTTAAATAATTTAAAAATGCTTGAGAAACTTGGGTTTGCACAAAAACAGCGTCTTGCATATATAGACTTCTCCCTCATGTTTAAGGGGACAATCTTTAGACAAGATTTAATCAATCGCTTCGAAGTAGGGCTGTCAGCTGCATCTCGTGATTTGACGATATATAAAGATCTAGCGCCCAAAAATCTAAACTACGACACTAAACAAAAACGCTATTTTCTAACTGAGCAATTTAAACCAGTATTTGAACACGACGCTCAACGTACCTTAGTAAAATTAGCCAATGATATTTCTGATGGTTTTGATGCAATTGGTGACCTTCACTTTCCAGTTGAAGCTCCATCAAGCTTGAATGTGCCTGATATTTTTATCGTAGCTAGATTGGTACAGGCCATCTTAAATAATAAAGCGGTAAGTGTTATTTATACTTCCTTATCGAGTGGCTCTGGCTCACGAGAGTTAGTGCCGCATTCTATCGTTGATAATGGATTACGTTGGCATGTACGAGCGTTTGATCGCAAAAGCCAAAGCTTTCGCGATTTTGTGTTAACGCGCATTAGTAAAGTGACGTTAAAAGAAGCAGGGAAAGAGAGCGAGCAAGCACCAGCAGATGACGCATGGCAGCGCCTAATCCCTCTGCAACTCGTGCCGCATCCCAAAAATGTAAAACATGCTACCGCCATTGAAATGGATTACGGCATGGAAAATAGCCAGCTTTTGATCAATGTTAGGGCTGCAATGGCAGGATATCTACTAAGGCGTTGGAATGTTGATTGCACCGAACGAGGGGGGCTTAAAGGGGCTGAATATCAGTTATGGTTACAGAACCGTTTTACCCTCAATAAAGTAGATAATTTGGCAATTGCACCGGGATTTACGGATGACTGATGATGATCTTTCATTGCTTAATACTATTTACATTGTTTAAAAGAGGTGGTTATTAATTCATAAAATGAATATTAAATTTAGGCAAATATAAAGTAGTATACAAAGCTAAGTTTTGGTTCTACAAGCTTATGATAAGTAACATTAATAAAGTGCAGGATAGCGTTTAAATGTTGGTTAATTAGCTGCGAAAAGGCAGACTTTATTGTATTAAGATTATATCGCTTTGGATGTATTTCACTATAAAAAGGACTAGTAATGGCAAGTGAAAAGCAAATCGAACTCTCATGGTTACTCCCAGATCTAACCCAAATTAAATTTCCTCCAGAGACAGGTTTAGAGCTAAGTAGTTTATTTGTCGTTAGCTTATGGGCAATAACACTCTTTGCTGCATTAGTTTTTTTAACCAAATATTTTCGAACAGGAAGGCGTCTCAAATGGCTTTCTAATCTGTTGAAAGATCTTAATCGTGAAGATGTTGCAACTAAACGTACAGATTTGCTTGAGAAGGCAAAAACACGGGATAAAGATATTGGCTTTCTATGGATGGAGTTTGATGAAACTCTCGTCGAGGTTCAACGTCACGAAAGCGTAGAGCTTAGAAATACACTTGATGCAGGCCACTTTTTCAACTCTTTCACATTAGCAAGTGGGGTAACCGAAAACAGATTAGTTGCAGCCGTACCGGGGTTTCTTACGGCGCTTGGTGTGATAGGTACTTTTGTGGGGCTTCAACTAGGTTTGGGACAACTTGAGCTTGGTTCAGGTGTAAATGTTAGTGACATGCAAGATGGTGTCGCGGGTGTCGTTGAAGGCGCAAAAGTCGCATTCTTAACGTCAGTATGGGGAGTTGCTTTAAGCGTTTTATTCAATTTTGGCGAAAAGTGGTTAGAACAGAAAACACGTCGAAAAATCAGAATAATTGAAAACAAAGTTGATTGGTTATTCCCGCGAATAAGGCCAGAAGAGCAATTGCAGATTATTTCGGAGAATAGTTCTGAGTCAAGAGAAGTATTGCAAGGCTTAGCCGAACAAATCGGTGAGAAGATGCAAGAGGCAATGATTACCGCCACTCAAGGTATTCAATCGAGTCTAGAAACTAGTCTTTCTGAAATTATGGCCCCTGCTATTAATAAGCTCGTGGACGAGACCTCGGAAGGTAACCAAAAGGCACTAGAAGGTTTACTAGAGAGTTTTATGGATGGCTTTGGTCAAGCTGGGACTCAACAAAGGGACGCATTAGAAGACGTATCGCTTAGAGTAAACAAATCAGTGGAAGCCATGCAAGCTACTATGACTGGGTTTGTAGAGCAGCTACAAAAAACACAGGCTGAGTCTGGTGATAGAGAAAAAGCACTCATTGCTGATATTGCGAATCAAGTTAATAGCCTTTCAACGCAAACTGAGTCTATTCATCAAAAGCTAACCGTCTTTGTAGAGAAGCAAATAGGCGATATGGCAACGGAGTTAAAAGATAGCAAAGAAGCTTCGGCGAAGCGTGATATAGAACTTGTTAATACTATTAAGACTCAGGTTGATGAGCTAGTCGATAACTCTCGCAGACAAGGGGAAACGTTAAGTAACTTTGTTAAAACACAACTTGAAGGTATAACACAGTCCTTTGATGAAAGAGATGAACGTGCGGCTCATTTAGAAACATCTCGAAATGATAGGATTGAAAAACAAACAGAAGCAATTTCGACCTTATCTAGCGAAATTTTACGCTCCGTTGAGAAGTCAGTTGCAGAGCAAGTTCACTCGGTGCAACAGCTTATAAATCAAGGAAACACGTTACAAAACAGTATTAACTCTTCAGTGGACGCAAGTGCTCAAGCATCTCAGTGAATCGCCCCGTGTTTGCCAGAGACTCAATAACTTGAGAAACTGGAACTATGAA